>DAIQNU010000275.1:4752-5150 GCA_036788235.1 Cyclobacteriaceae bacterium | reverse complement strand
ATATCCGCTAAGCAGATTTTTCATTCTGGCTATGGCATCGGGTTTATTAATTTCTATACCTATATATGCTTTTTCGACCTGTAGCGCTTTCATCAATATTTGTGCGCCTACGAGTATTTCTTCACTTTTCTCCAGCATCAAGCGATGGTCGGCGGTGAGGTAAGGCTCGCATTCCACGCCATTCAAAAGCAGAAATTCGGCCTTTTTGCCTGTGGGAACAGCCAACTTTACATGCGATGGAAAAGTAGCGCCCCCCAAGCCAACAATACCTGCATCTGCAATTTTTTTGAGAATTTCTTCCCTACCAAGGTCTATTTGCTTTAGTAAATTATCTGTCTGATCAATCTCAGGCATCCATTCATCGCCATCGGTTCTTATGAGAATGGCCTCGCGTTTGT
>DAIQNU010000275.1:1354-4711 GCA_036788235.1 Cyclobacteriaceae bacterium | reverse complement strand
ACCTTATCGATTTTGGTGACCGTACCCGAAACCGAAGCGTGTATATTGGCCGAAACAAAGCCGTCACCTTTAGCAATCAATTGCCCAACCAATACCTTGTCGCGTGGGTTTACCACAGGCTTGGCCGGCTTGCCAATATGCTGTGCAATCGGAATGGAAACCATGCCGGGTGGCAATAGCTTTTCGACAGGTTCCGCCGCTGAAAGCTTGTTTTCTTCAGGGTGAATTCCTCCGACCGGAAATGTCTTTATATTTTTCAATAATGCTTCCATCGTCTTCTTATTCAATGCTGCCTTTGCTTTGGTTCTCGTCATCTTCCGATGCCGCATCGTTTTTCTCTTTCCTATTGGCTTTGGCCATGGCTATTACGTCTACATCGCCTGCTGGCTGATCACTAGTTTTCAATCCAGAATCCTGCGAAGAGCTCCTTGCAGATCTGGCCGAAACTTTGGCCTCACCTACTTCTTCCCTTATCTTTTTGGGCGGAAAATTATATTCATGTATGGCATGCGAACCACATACATCGACACACTTTCGGCAGAGTTTACACTTTTCGCCATCGATGTAGGCAAGGTAATTTTCAATGGTAATGGCGTCATATTTACATTCTTTCTCACATTTGCTACAGCCAGTGCAAGCTACCTCACATGATTTTTTGGCGGTGCCGCCTTTATCTTCATTTATACAGGCTACAAATATTTTGCGGTCTTTACGCCCTTGAGGCCACAAGGCCATTATGTCTTTGGGGCAAGTAGTTACGCAGGCATTGCAGGCCACGCATTTATCTTCCCTTACTACAGGCAGCCCTGTTTTTTCATCCATATACATGGCTTCAAAGTCGCAGGCACGTACGCAATCGGCAAGCCCAAGGCAGCCATAAGAACAGCCGGTATCACCACCGTACAAGCTGGCAGCCACGGCACAACTCGGTGCGCCCTCATACACGGAAGTTTTCTGGCGATACTCAAATGAACCCGAGCACCTGACAACCGCCACATATTTGTCGCGCGTCTCTACTTCCATTTGTAGAATTTCGGCGACATTTTTCATGGTATCATTTCCCCCAACCGGACAGTGTAGGTCTGATAGATCGTCGGCTTTGACACAGGCTTCTGCAAAGGCCCTGCATCCCGGATGGCCACAACCTCCACAATTGGTGTTGGGCAGCGCTTGCTCCACGGCATCAATGCGGGGGTCTTCATACACCTTGAACCTTGTAGCTACAAAATACAAAATCGTAGAAGCAATAAGCCCCAGGCCTGTAAGTGAAATGACCGTATATAATACAATCTCGCTCATTGTATATTTTGGTTATCGTGATACATCGTAAAGGAAAAAGTTGTTTTGAGCCTATTTTTGTACAATGACAAAATGAGATAGTAAGGCAACAAAGTGGCCAGCGCCAACAAGCCGGAAAAGAGCTCATTGGCCGTTAGTTGAAAGCTAATGAGCAATACTGCAAACAGCAGTACAAACGGCAACAAATAACCCAGTGCCAGTGCCTTGAAACCCAAGGATTCTTCCAAATGCACCTTTACCTGATCTCCTGCTTTGAAGAGTTTGTCATCCGCCAGTATTTCAATTTCTTTGTTATCTACATCAGATACGCCACATGCTGCTTTGGCGTGGCATCCGGCACAAGCCGATACATTTACCAGACGCACCCTGACCATTCCCTTGCCTAGATCTTTGACTATACCCTGATGCGCTATTACCTGATTTGTATTTTGCATATCCAACTATATCTGCTACCAATTGTAAATGTAGACAGTAACTGAATCAAAAAAATTGATAAAAATCAGGTTTCAGGGAAATAAACTATTTATAATGATTCTAAAGGGGCTTAAAAATGTGATCGAATTGAAAAATTTTCAATTAGGGGTTAAGGGACTTATCTCTCTCAAAGAAATGAATTTGTAAGTTTTCATCGGCTCAGCTCCGGGCTCTGAACCTGCTTTCAGCTTGCAAGTTAAAAACATCGCGCCAGTTTCAATGGGCAATGGGCAACTTGAAAGATGGAATTAGTCTTTAGTCAAACGCATCCCTTTATTTCAGGACAAGACACTACAATAGCAATAACAGAGGCTCGCGCTAGTGGAAATGACATCATTGAAAAAATAAAATTACTTTTTGCCTTTTTCAAGCTTTTTTGAGATTTGGGTAACCTCCGCCAAAGACAAAGACGTGATTTCGCTAACATCCTGTGTAGACATACCTCTTATGAGGAGGCTTTTGGCTATTTCAAGATTCCTTTTTGCTATTTCAAGCTGTCTTTTCTTTCTTTCTTCCTGAATGGCTTTATCTCTTTTCTTCCTTTCTTCGAGGATCCCTTCTTTTCTTCCTTCCAGGAACAATCCGTCTTTGGTGATGTCGTAGGTGATAGGCATAGTATCTATCGTTTTTTTGGTTTCAAGCTCTAAATTACGCAAACGGCTCAATACTGTCAATTGTTTAATGTATCTATTAAAGCGGACTTCATCATTACAAAGTTCTTTTAGCCTTTCCACTACTCTTTTTATTATCATTCCAGCCATTTCCTTTGGATATTCTCCCAAAATGGCCAATAGCACTTCCTCTGGAATTTTCGACTCCAAAATCCGCTCTGCATTCAAGCTATGTACATTCAATAATTCAAAGTCCCGAATCACCTCTTTTTCTTCCAGTTGTGTGCGCATGGTAGGCTTCTTCATGCCAAAGTAGATTACCACAGACCTTACCGGTAGCCGGTAGATATACATCTTCATGGCTTTGTACTGGGTTATCCTGTAGATCATGTCGGCATCGTCCGTAGTCTGGAACTCCAAATGCAGAATAAATTTCTCACCTGTATCGGTATATACTATTTTATTGAAATCAACTTCCCGTTCCTGGGTTATCTGTACTTTCTCTGGCAAGCTTTCTGTTTTTACTATCTTGATACCCAGGTATTTTTCAGCTAATGGAAGAACGATTTTTTCGATGTTTTCTTTTATGATTTTGTCGTATTGTTGAGCCATTTACTATTGAGAAATTTTTGAAAAAACGATGTGTGGGTAAAAATAAAGTTTTAGAAGTAACAGGCAATCAATTATTGGAGAAATGTAATGTCAGATATTTCTCTTTCGTGTCTTGTGATTACGAGATTAAGAAAATAATATAAATTGTAACTTGCCTTCCGAAGGAACGGCCTGCCTTCCGAAGGAACGGCCTGCCTGCTGCATGCATGCTCCTATCCTCCATGATCCTGCAAAAAAGTAAAATAGGCACGAGCTAAAAGCATCACGCCATTTTTTTATTTTTTATCTTTTACAGTATTTAACGGTATCGTGTTACACTGTATAATCCTTCGGTCAAACGCCTCCCTTTTCAAACTATTAC
>DAIQNU010000275.1:0-1344 GCA_036788235.1 Cyclobacteriaceae bacterium | reverse complement strand
AACTTGATAGATGGAATTAGTCTTTAAACTACTACAGCACGAGTGGACGCTCGCGCTAGTTGAAGCTGGCCAGTCTCGGTGAACTTAAAGTCATTCGCTGTCTAACCTCCTCAAAAAATTTCACATTACCGAGCTAGAATTGTATTTTGATGCCCTGAATTGTAAAAGCATTCCGATGAGATTTATCTTTAGAAAAAAAATGTTTAACCTTGCCTTCTTCAATCAGTTAGATTAATGAAAGCACATTTACGATAAACCCTAAATCCCATACAATATGAAAAAATCAATCTTTTTGTTTTTAACCACTTTTTATGTTTGGGGAAGTTTTTCCTGCTCAGAAAGAGGTGAGTTAAATAACGATGATACTAAGTATTTTAAAGCTCCGGCTAGTCTGGACAGTGTAGTGAATTCTGAAAAACTGAACTATAAAATTGATACACTCATTACCGGTTTACAAAATCCCTGGTCTTTACTCTTTATGCCAAACGGTGATTTATTGATTGCTGAGCGTGCAGGAGAAATCAAAATTGTTCGGGACGGTAATATGATGGATTCAACTATTACTGGCTTACCGGAGATCTATGCAAAAGGTCAGGGCGGATTGCTAGAACTTAGATTGCACCCCAAATATGAAGAAAACGGATGGATATATCTGGCCTATTCAGCCCCTGGTGAAGGTGGTGGAAATACCGCAATCATGCGTGCTAAGTTAAATGGATTAGAATTGACAGAGCAAGAGGTTTTATTTCAGGCAACACCTTTTTCTGAAAAAGGTCAACACTTTGGATGTCGCATTAGATTTGATGATGACGGCTACATGTTCTTTAGTGTAGGCGATCGCGGAAATTGGGACAATGCACAAGACTTGACCAACCACAGTGGTAAAGTACATCGTCTACATGATGACGGCAGTGTTCCTGATGACAATCCTTTTGTGAATGACCCTGAAGCCATGCCTTCTATCTTTACCTATGGTAATCGTAACCCACAAGGAATTGACATACACCCAGATACCCGCGAGGTATGGACGCATGAGCATGGCCCCAAAGGAGGAGATGAAATTAATATTATTAAAAAAGGCGCCAATTATGGTTGGCCTTTGGTTACCTATGGCATCAATTATAATGGAGATACTATTACGCCACATACCGAGATGGAAGGCATGGTTCAACCACTTCATTATTGGGTTCCATCTATAGCGCCATGTGGTATGACATTCGTAACGAGCAACAAATACCCCAATTGGAAAAACAATCTTTTGATAGGATCATTGAGTTTTCGTTATGTGGCACGATGCGAAATAGAAAACGACAAGGTAGTTCATGAAGAAAGAATACTTGATGG
>DAIQNU010000274.1:0-5179 GCA_036788235.1 Cyclobacteriaceae bacterium | reverse complement strand
TTTTGCTCAATGCCCACCAAAGCAGGTCCCTGCTCCCGACTTGTTTTTTTTGTATATTCAAAAAGTGTAATATCATCATCAACGCCAACGACATTATCCAGAAATTCGCGTAAAGCACCTGCTCTTTGAGGAAATCTGATGATGAAATAATGTTTGAGTCCTTCGTAGAGCAGTGATCGCTCCCTTATTTCTTCTGTTCTGGTTATGTCATTATTTCCACCACTCACTATGCATACCACCCGCTTGCCCTTTATTTCGTCTTTAACAAAATCGAGCGCCGCAATTGAAAGTGCACCCGCAGGTTCTACCACCATTGCCTCCTCATTGTAGAGATCCAGAATGGTGCTGCACACTTTTCCTTCTGGCACCAATATCATGTCATCAATGACTTTTTGGCAAATAGCAAAATTGATTTCACCAACCTTTTTCACTGCGGCTCCATCAACAAATTTTTCAATTTTATCGAGTACTACCACTTTGCCTTGCTCCAATGACTCCTTCATAGCAGGAGCGCCGGCAGGTTCAATACCCACAATGCGGGTGCTTGGGCTCACCTGTTTAAAATAGGCTCCCACACCTGAGATCAGTCCACCGCCTCCTACTGGCACCATTAGCATATCAATATTCTCCATGGCTTCCTGCAGAATTTCAAAACCTACAGTTGCCTGGCCTTCGATTATTTTTTCGTCGTCGAATGGATGGATAAACGCCAAACCATTTTTGGTGCTGTGTTCCATTGCTTGTGCATAGGCTTCGTCATAGGTATCACCATTTAGCACCACCTCAACACTCGATTTCCCAAGCATTTTTACTTGCCGTACTTTTTGACCGGGTGTAGTAGCCGGCATAAATATCAAACCGGTTATGCCAAGCATTCGACAGGAATAGGCAAATCCCTGCGCATGGTTGCCAGCACTGGCACAAACTATGCCCTTCTCAAGCTGTGCAGCAGACAAGCTTTTAATTTTATTGAAAGCACCGCGTATTTTGTAGGAACGAACCACCTGCAGATCTTCTCTCTTGAGGTAAATTTCAGCTCCGTATTTGTCAGACAAATTTTGATTTTTCTGTAGCGGCGTTGTACTCACCACTTGATTTAACATCAACCTGGCTTGTGTAATGTCCTTAAGTTGAGGAAAATACTGATTGTTGGATTTCAAACCCTTAATGCGTTTAGTCAATGTTGCAAAGGTAAATAATTGCCATGACTTCTAAATATCGATCACACCTTGTCAAAATATATACTTGCCAAAATCCATTTATGACGACCGAGGAGGTTTTAATATGCGGAACCAATTTTTATATTCAATTCGATAACACATAGAATTTGAATGCTAATGTGCCAGATTTACTTTAAGATGTTAATAATCAAAAAAATATTACATAATATTTTATACTTCTGGCTTATTTTGTTGTTTTGTTGCTACTTTTTTTCATTTGATCGGGTTCATAATTAATTTTTCTGTCATGAGAATCATTTTTCTACTTATTCTGGTTTTTACGCAATTAAATGCATCAGCGCAAAAGCAAAACATTCGAGGGCAATCTTTAGAGAAAATTAGTAACAAAACATTTCAGTGGCATTATGGTGATGTGGTATTCAATAACAATGACACTTTGCGATGTGAATTTGCCTATAACCCTTTAATATTAGAGGGTGTCATCCAGATAAAAGACAATGACCAGCTTTTGACTTATGGACCAAGGCACATAAAAGGCTTTAGTTTTAATGAAGATGTTGAAAGAAGATTCTTGGTTTTTAGCGTTGTTGACACGGATTCATACAATACCCAACCTTATCAATGTTTTTTCGAGGTTGTATTTCACAATCAAAAAATAAGTGTGCTTGCTAAAGAGATTCTATATATAGATGGTTCTGATGATTACAACACTATGTTTAACCGACTTCGAAATATAAACTTATTGTTCTTAGCTGAAATGGAGAAAAGGATTTTACATGATTACAGTAAAAAAAGTCTGCTAAAACTTACTAAAAACAAGGAAACTGAGGTGGAAGAATTTATAAAAACAAATAATTTAAAGTTTAAGAAGGATCCAGCCGACTTTCAAAAGGTAATTGAATATTATTCTAGCATTCAATAGTTTACCAATTGAATAGCAATTAAAGCCTAAACTCAACCCAAAGCGGATAATGATCGGAAATTCTGTGCTGAATCGAAGCCTTGGTCATGTTTAGCCAAGAATATGAAAAAGGCACAAAATCATAAAAACCACCACTATTCAAGCTTAAATCTTTAAGCGCATTTCTGCCATTGGTAAACCAGGCTATTTGATCGTAGTATTTTTCAAAACTCAAGGCATCTTTAGCAAAGATACTTCGCGGGGCATTCATGAGTATGTCCGGAACCACTAATCCCCGAGCAGTAAATGCCTGCCATAAGTCATCATAACGTCGGTCAATATTGAAATCGCCCAATACCAGTAAATTATGATGCCATTTGTTGGATCTGCTTGCCCAGTCATACATCCATTTGGCAATGGCTTCGAGCTCAACTTTACGAACAGCCGGACCACCGCTATAGTTGATATGCAATGTGGTAAGTATAAAAGTGGTATGCTCTCTGGAAAAACTTACCGCATAGGGCGTTCTTGAAAACTGATTATCATATGTCGACTCGCTAATCGAACCTTGCCATTCTGGAGGAATTACGAGTTCACAAGCCAGCCCTGAAAGTTTCACCCGTGTTTTATCAAAAATATATCCCAGTCGCTCGCTATTGCCCCGAGATCCAAGCGTAACGTCGGTCATCAGAAAAGACCAATGCTCGCCCAGAATGTTGATCACCTTGCGCAAAGCACCTATGTTGCCTTGAATCTCCTGAATGGCCACCACATCGTAGCGTGAGATTATCTCTGCAATTATTTGTGCGGCAAAGTAGTCTCTCTTGGGGCTTTCAGAACCACCTGGCTCTGCCACCCATTTTTTAGTTATCGCCGAAAAATTTTTAATGTTCCATGTAGCAATAAGCAGGTTGTTAAAGGTCTTTCGGGGAATTTTCAAATTGAGATCGTGAATCATCGTCTCAAAATCATGCATTGCTGCCGCTGGTGCAGGATTAGCAAAATTTGGTATAGGTCTCATAGTAGCGGTGGTAGGTTAAAATTTCAGATAATGTAAACATTTTTTTCTACGATCGCCAAATCAAAAAACACAAAAGGATGTTTAGTTCGTACACCCTTTATGAGTGGCTCTTAAAAATGTAATAATTTAAAATTTCGAGGCATTTTTGATAACTTGGCCATTATTTTCGAATCAAATTGATTAATGATATGTTAAAAGGATTTTTTCAGGTGCCAGCCCCTGTAAATGAGTCTGTACTTGAATATGCTCCGGGCTCTCCGGAACGGGCAGCATTGAAAGCAGCTATCAAAGAAGCCAGAAGTAATGAAATAGATATACCCATGTATATCGGTGGTCAGGAAGTCACAACGGAAGACGTGCATACCATTTCTCCGCCACACGATCATAAACATATTTTAGGCAAATATCATCATGGCGATGCAGACCATGTGCGGCAAGCCATAGACGCTGCACTTGGAGCCCGGGATGCCTGGGTAGACATGGCATGGGAACAACGTGCCGCCATTTTTCTGAAAGCTGCCGATTTAATTGCAGGTCCCTATAGGGCAAAGCTCAATGCAGCCACAATGCTGGGTCAATCAAAAAATGCCTACCAGGCCGAAATCGATTCTGCTTGTGAAATTATTGACTTTTTGCGCTTCAATGTGTCCTTTATGACGCAAATTTATGCCCAACAGCCTACATCAAGTCGCTATGTGTGGAACAGGGTAGAATACAGGCCACTTGAAGGATTTGTATTTGCTCTTACGCCATTCAATTTTACGGCCATTGCCGGCAATCTGCCCTCAGCACCTGCCATGATGGGCAATGTAGTGGTGTGGAAACCTTCACATACGCAAATCTACTCTGCCAAAGTCCTGATGGAAGTGTTTATGGAAGCTGGGGTACCCGATGGAGTGATCAATTTAATTTATGTTGATGGGCCAACTGCCGGCGATGTGATTTTTAAACATCCGGAATTTGCTGGTATACATTTTACCGGAAGTACCGGTGTGTTTCAGAAAATTTGGAAAATAATAGGTGAGAATATTTCTAGCTATAAATCTTACCCCAGAATTGTAGGGGAAACCGGAGGAAAAGATTTTGTATTGGCACATAAATCTGCCAATGCAGAAGCAGTGGCAACAGCTTTGGTACGTGGTGCTTTCGAATATCAGGGTCAAAAATGTTCTGCGGCGTCCAGAGCCTATATCCCTCAAAATCTTTGGGAAGCGGTTAAAAGCACTATGCTGAAACAATTAAAGGAAATCCGCATGGGCGGGGTAGAGGATTTTCGCAATTTTTTCAATGCAGTAATCGATGAAAATTCATTTGACAAAATTGTAAAATATATCGAAGATGCAAAGAAGAGTCCGGTGGTAGAAGTCATAGCCGGAGGTGGTTACGATAAATCCAAAGGCTATTTCATAGAACCTACGGTATTGCTAACGGAAGATCCCAAATATGTTACGATGGAAGAAGAGATCTTTGGCCCCGTACTCACCATTTATATTTATCATCCAGAGCATTTTGAAGACGTGCTCTACCTGGTAGACAATACTTCACCCTATGCCTTGACCGGAGCCGTGTTTTCGAATGATCGCTATGCCATTGAACTTGCTACCAAAAAGCTTTCCAACGCTGCTGGAAATTTCTATGTAAACGACAAGCCAACAGGTGCCGTGGTAGGTCAACAGCCTTTTGGTGGCGCGAGGGCTTCCGGCACAAATGACAAGGCTGGTGCTATGGTCAACCTGCTGCGTTGGGTATCGCCACGCACCATCAAAGAAAATTTTGTTCCACCTTCAGATTATAAATACCCATTTATGGATGCTGAGTAATGTTGGAATATGATACTGCATTCAATAAATTAATCCAATATTTCACTAAGTGTTACAATTGTAAAAACGAAATAAACAATGGCCAGAACACCTTCAAACATGATGCCTTTAGGCACTAAAGCTCCAGATTTTACATTATATGATACCGTGTCAGACAGCATGAAATCATTAAAAACTCTACAATCAAATGTGGCTACTGTCATCATGTTTATTTGCAATCATTGTCCTTTCGTAAAACATGTAGATGACGAGCTGG
>DAIQNU010000273.1:0-5201 GCA_036788235.1 Cyclobacteriaceae bacterium | reverse complement strand
ATGATATTACAGATTGGCTCAATATCACTTACAAAGTAGGAGCTAATAATTACACGCAGAGACAAAGCGATTTTATTCGACCGGGTTCTACAGGAGCTGATGGGTTAGGAGCAATTACTAACTCAGACGTGACATTTACTGAGTTGGAGTCAAACCTGCTAATTACTATTACTAAGGATTTTACAGAAAGATTTAGCTTTAGAGGCATCTTAGGAAATAATGTGAATCAACGAACACGAGATGCACAGCTGTATCAAGGTACCGAATATGTGGTTTTTGATATTGATGATATAGACAACACCAACAATGTGGTTCCATTTGGTGGAGATTATACCAGAAGAAGGTTGATTGGTGCTTTTGCAGACTTCACTTTGGGTTATCAGGATTGGGCATTTTTAACAATAACCGGTCGTAACGACTGGTCATCGACCTTGCCAATGGCCAATAGAAGCTTCTTTTATCCGGCAGTTACAGGTTCTGTTGTATTGACCGAAGCACTGGGCATTCAATCGCAAAACTTGAATAATCTTCGATTAAGAGCAGCTTGGTCAGAGGTTGGCAACGACACCGATCCTTATCGCATTTTTCCCATATTTTTAATCAATTCTGTGTATGGCATAGGAGCAACAGCCCAATTGCCATTTCAACCTACGGGGGGCGCCAATGTGCCTGGAGCTACCTTGAGCAACCAAGAGCGCGATCCTAATTTAAGGCCTGAGCGAACTAAAGAGTATGAGTTTGGGATTGACTTCTCAGCTTTTAATAATAAGCTAGACCTGAGCGTAACATATTACAATAGACGAACAGTAGACCAAATAGCACCCGTTTCTTTACCACAAAGCACGGGTTTTACGTCATTGCTTACCAATTTTGGGGAAGTAAGCAATGAAGGCATTGAAATAGGCTTGGGTTTAAGTCCGATTGCCAGACCCCAAGGCTTTCAGTGGCACATTTATGGTACCTTTACACACAACAAAAATAAGGTAGTCAGCTTAGCAGAAGGTGTCGATGAAATCACATTTGGGTCAAGAATTGCCGATGTAGCGACGGTATTGAGGCCTGGCCAAGAATATGGACTGCTTCGAGGTACGGTGAATGCACGCGATCAGGATGGTAGTTTATTGATTAATCCTGTGAACGGTCAGCTAATTAAAGCACTAGAGCCTGCTATTATTGGCAATCCAAATCCGGATTTTATTGTTGGGATTAGCAATACGCTAAGCTACAAAGGTTTTAGTCTGAGTGCGGTAGTTGATTGGCGCCAAGGTGGCGACTTTTATTCCTACACCATACAATCGCTGCTAGGTAGCGGCGTGACCAAGTTCACTGAGGATCGGGAAATGAATTGGATTATCCCTGGTGTATATGGTAATCCAAATACTTTAGAGCCCTACCGCGATCCGGAAACTGGAGCGAAGTATCCCAACCATACCATGGTCGAAACTAGGGATCTTTGGTTTGGAGAAAGTTTTGCGATAAATGCAGCCGATGAGTGGAATGTGTATGATGCAACTGTAATACGCTTGAGAGAAGCAGTTCTTGCCTATTCACTCCCTGCTGCTACTTTGGAGCGCACGCCTTTTGGTGCGGCATCTATTTCTGTTTCTGGTCGTAATCTATGGTTTTATGCGCCATTTATTCCTAAATACTCCAATTTCGATCCGGAGGTAAACCAGTTCGGCAATAGCAACCAACAAGGAATAGAGTTTTCAGCTACGCCTACGGTGCGCAGGTTTTCCGTGAATATTAGCCTAACCTTCTAAAGCCAAATCTTGAAATTATGAATGCTTTGAAAAAATATACAGTAACGGGGGCACTTTCATTCTTTATCCTGATTTTCAGTGGGTGCTCAGATTTTCTAAATATAAATGAAGATCCGAATAACCCGACTTCGGCTACAGTGACTCAGCTTATGCCTACGGTGCAAATTGATCTGGCAGGTGCTATGGGCATGTCAATTTCTGGATTATCTTCCATTACCTCCATATTTACGCATCAGGTAATTATGAGAGGCAATCTACAGGACTATGCAATTACCGGAGATGAGTTTGGTGTACTTACACCATGGAACATCATTTTTCCGCGATTGCTAACAGATATCCGCGAAATTATTCAACTGGGCACCCAAAATGAAGACTGGCATTATGTAGGTATAGCGCAGATCATGAGAGCTTATGTATACAGTATTTTGGTGGATGTTTGGGGCGATGTGCCCTTTGAAGATGCCATAAAAGGTGCCGGACTTCGTTCGCCAAGTTTTGATTCAGGTGAGGATATCTACCCGAAGTTATTCGAATTGTTGGATGAAGGGATGGAAAATTTGACCAGATCTTCAAACCTCAGACCTGGACAAGACGACATTATTTACAATGGGGATCTAGACAAATGGCGCAAGTTTGCCAAAACATTAAAGTTGAAAATGTACAATCAAATTCGAAATGTACAGAATGTAAGTGATGAAGTAAATGAATTGCTTACCGAAGCGGATCTGCTGGATGAAGATAGCGAATTTCAATTTCCATATGGTACCCGCGTAGCACCATCAACACGCAACCCGGCTTATGTACAAGAATATGCCTCTGGTGCAGCACGGTACAATGTCAGTCCTTATTTTGTTGAATTGCTATCAGGCAAAAATTCTTTTTTTCCTCACAATCTCTATGACGGTATTGTTGACCCTCGGATTCCTTATTATTTCTATAACCAATTGGCCGAAAGTGAAGATCCGGAAAATACACCAGCATATCGAGACGGAAGATTTATATCAGTATATATGTTTTCATATAATATCGACCCCAACGAAGGTTTCGATCAGTCAGCTTCACAAACTGTGGTTGGGCTTTATCCTGTAGGTGGGCGCTACGACAACAACCAAGACGGGAATGAAAATGGTCGTGGTGTACGAACCAACCTAAATGGAGCTGGAGATACGCCTCAGAGACTATTGACTTTTTTTGCACGCAAGTATATTGAAGCAGAGCTGGCTCTTATGGGTGTAAGCTCCGGAGATGCCCGTGCTTTATTAGAAGAATCTATCTTGGCATCTTTTCGAAAACTTAATCAGGTAGCATCCAGAGCCGGAGCGCCATTGATTAGCGCAGATGATATAGATGAATATATAAACAGTGTATTGGACAAATATGACGATGCAGATGTAAATGGAAAACTGGAGCACATCATTACTCAAAAGTGGATAGCGAGTTATGGCTTTGGTGTCGATAGTTATACTGATTATCGAAGAACCGGGTTTCCTATATTGCACGATGGTAATACCGACAATCTTGATGTTACGGTGCGAACCAGAGATTATCCGCATTCTTTTCCCTGGCCTACTTCAGAACTACAGGTGAATGCCAACGCACCATCACAAAAAAATGTTGTTAGCAATGCTGCCAGGGTGTTTTGGGCCAGAAGTAATTAAAGGTAATAATAGCTGAGACGATAAATGAATAAAATGCAACAGATAAAAACCATTTTCATATATGCCTTTGCCATCATGATTTTATGGTCGTGTGACGATGGAGCTACAAAGTTTCCTGATTTTATCGAGGCTGCCAATGTACGCATAAAACTCAGATCGGGCTTTTCCGAATTCGATCTTGTAACAATAGATGAATCGAAAATTGTATTTGATGTTTATTCTATCAACAACAACATCGATACCATTGCCTTAAGTCTGAGTCTGGTGCGATTGATTGCAGGTGATACCTTGGGGCCAGTACCAATGCGAAATCTTTTGCAGCGCGATTTTGATAATCCTGAACAATCAGCTCAAAATATTGAATATACAGCACAGGCTTTAGTCGATTTTTTTGACTTATCTCTGGAAGATTTGGGTGGGGGAGACCGATTTGTTATTCACAACAGAACCAAATTGACAAACGGCATGGTTTTTCCCGCTTTAACACCCCTAGGGTTGCGCAATGTAGCTCCTTCAATAAGTTCTGGTAATCAGCCAAGTTTTACAGTGAGCCTACCTATACCTATCATCTGTACATCCACAGGTTTAGCTGGTGATTTCGAATCAGTAGGTAGTGGACTTTTTGGCTTTGGAGGTACTATTCCTTATAGTAATCTGTCAAGTGAAATAGAAATTGAGGAGATAAGGCCGGGTTTATATATGATTTCTGACATGACATTTGGTGTGTATGAAGAATTTTACGACGATGATCCACAACCAGGGCGAGTAAATCTTTGCGATGACCTTATTTTTGGGGTGGGCGATACTGATACTTATGGCGATCCCTTTACTATAAATGGTAAATTAAATGAAGATGGCTCAGCCACCATTGTCTGGAGTAATACCTATGGTGATTCTGGTGAAGTTACTTTGACACCGAAATAGTTTTATTGAAAAAATTGATAAAAATGAAGACTTTGACAATTCGCTTGATAATCGCCGCCATGTTTATGGGCATTATTTCTTGTGTAGACGATGCCAGCGATGCCAATCCACCCAGACCCCTGGATGGACCGTTTTTTTCCCTCACTGCCGCCGGTGATTTATTGGATTTGGGTGATGACGGTCTTTTTTTGGCTGCCGGACAAATGGTTGAGTTTTCGATCAAAGTGGTTGATTGTCCCGGAGGTATCGAAGAAATGCAAGTAGCTTTGAGTAACGAGCAAGCAGGAAGCATTGAAGTAGATCCTGCAACTTTTAATGCTGTCAAAGGCAAAACCAAGGGCGATTTCAAGGTGTTTTTTACAGCAGCTGAAGAACTCTCCGATGACCTTGAACTTGATATTTCTTTTATCTTAAAGGATGGTCAAGAAAGCATAGATTGGTTTGGTAAAACCATCGACAATCAAAAAGCCCACGAGGAAGTGTTTGTCTTTCAATTGGTGACATGCACTACCTCAGGCCTTGCCGGAACTTATAATAGTATGGCTTCGGGCACCTACTTTTACGGTGATATTGAATATTACGAAGACCTTCCATATGTTGTCGAAATCACGGAAATCAGACCTGGTTTGTATCGCTTGTCTGACATGTCATTTGGTGTCTATAGAGAAATATACAACATAGGCACGCCATCTGGCAGAATTAATCTATGTGGCGATCAAATCTCTGATGTAGGTGATACAGACCAGTACAATGATCCATTTACCATAAGCGGCCAGGTAGTTGAAACGGGTGTCATACACATAGAGTGGTCAAATACCGAAGGCGATTCTGGTGAGGTGGTACTTACCAGGCAGTA
>DAIQNU010000272.1:0-5218 GCA_036788235.1 Cyclobacteriaceae bacterium | reverse complement strand
AAGAAAATAGCTTCTCTTAAAGCTGTGAATGATGATAGCAAAGTTGAATAAAATAGAAAGTTTATGACTTCAAAATAAAAATCAAGTCAGAAACTTATGGGAGAAAACACCAACAAAAGGGGAGCTTTGGTTTCAATTCTGATTTGTTGCGAATGAGTGACTACAGACTACATGTTTTGGTGTTTTCACCAAGAATTATTACAATTCTGCCAATACGGTTTTTCCACCTTTAGTTATATCGCCTTCTTTTACCTTAACTTTAGCAGACGTTGGTACAAATACATCTACTCTCGAACCAAATTTTATAAATCCAAATTCTTGGCCTTGCTCCACTTGATCTCCTGGTTTAATATACCACCGAATTCTTCTTGCAACAGCACCAGCAATTTGTCTTATGAGAATTTTAACACCGCCTGGTGTTGTATAAACGATAGTCGTTCGTTCATTTTCAGCGCTTGATTTAGGTTGAAAGGCCGGTAAAAATTTTCCCTTATGATATTTAAAAAACTCAATGCTTCCATCTACCGGATTCCGGTTTATATGTACATTTATTGGAGACATAAATACCGAAATTTGTATCCGGGGCTCTTCTAAATATTCATCCTCTGTTACATTTTCTATAACAACTATTTTGCCGTCAGCAGGCGAAAGAATCTGTAAGGGATTTTTATTTATGCTAATTTTTGGATTGCGAAAGAATTGTAATACCATAAGGTATTTTACTATGCTCAAAACTAAAACCACGCGTTGCCAAATATCATTTGATGTAAATTGATACATAGCATAGTTTATGGCAAAAAGCACAATTAATAACCAGAAGAGTGTCTTGTGACCTTCTTTATGGATCGTCATAGTTATAAAAATTTACACGTTAATCAAATATTTAGAACCCTCCACGGTATTCATAGGCACTTGCTACTCTTTCGATGGCTACAATATAAGCGGCAATACGCATTGATACATTATATTTTAAGGAGGTTTTGTATACATTATTAAAAGAACTCATCATTACACGATCCATTCTTCTGTTCACACGCTCTTTAGTCCATTTATAACCTAGCCTATTTTGTACCCATTCAAAATATGATACCGTAACACCTCCGGCATTTGCAAGTATATCAGGCACAACCATTATTCCTTTCTCTGTAATAATGTCATCGGCTTTGGCTGATGTGGGACCATTGGCACCCTCAACAA
This sequence comes from Cyclobacteriaceae bacterium, assembly GCA_036788235.1. GTDB lineage: Bacteria > Bacteroidota > Bacteroidia > Cytophagales > Cyclobacteriaceae > JAFIEV01. Next base: position 4,021 of record DAIQNU010000272.1, on the reverse strand, counting down.
TAAGTTTAGCCCGTATTTTATCAGCATTGTACATGGTGATTACATCTTCCATGGCTGCTGGTACTAATACATCTACAGGTAAAGTGAGCAGTTCCTCTCCTTCAATTATTTCGGCACCTTTAAAACCGGCTAAAGAACCTTTATTATCATTTCTATAAGCAACGGCTGCCACCACGTCTATACCTGCTTCATTATAATATGCGCCGCTAATATCACTAATTGCCACAATTCGACATCCTCTTTCTTGCAAAAGTAAAGATGCGAACGATCCTACATTGCCAAAGCCTTGTACGGCTATCGTAGCGTTGTAGGGATTGATTTTCAATTTCTCCATGGCCGAAAGCGCCGATACCATAACACCTCTGCCTGTGGCCTCTATTCTTCCCGAAGATCCCCCAAGTACAAGTGGCTTGCCTGTAACCACAGCATTCACCGTCATTCCTCGACTTCGGGAAAATTGATCCATCAACCAGGCCATTTCACGTTGTCCAGTACCCATGTCTGGCGCTGGAATATCTGTATCTGGACCAAAAACTTCATTCATTGAGTTTGTATATGAACGGGTAAGCCGCTCAATTTCTCCACTTGACATTTCACGCGGATTACATCTTATTCCCCCTTTAGCACCTCCAAATGGAATTTCTACAACAGCACATTTCCAAGTCATCCAGGCTGCTAGCGCTTTAACCTCATCAAGGTTTACATTCATATCATACCGAATTCCACCCTTCGAAGGACCCAACACATTATTATGGATTACTCGATAACCCTCAAAAACACGTATTGTACCATCGTCCATTGTAATTGGAAGGCTTACAATTACCTGTTTATCAGGCGATTTTAACACATTGAATACTTCTTCTTTCAGATTTAAATGTTGAGAGGCTATCCTGAACCTCGACATCATCGATTCAAATGGGTTTTCTTTGTCTTTGATTGGAGCAGGTTCAATATATGCCATATAACAATTTTTAGAATTTGTGGATAGTTGCAAAATTATAAATATTACAACAGCAAGGCTAATAACAGCATTAAATTAAATGCTTTGCAATAATAGTTTACTTTTTGTTTATCGAGATGCAACACAATGAATTTATTTAACCTTAAACAGGAAAGTTCGGTTTAAGTTTTTTGTCATATCAATGACTATGCAATGGCAATCTAGTCTATTTTTATATTCGAATCCGGATAGAAATCCTTGAAGGTACGCTGTATGTTTTTATCCGAGGCATCTTTCGGATTTACCCAAGTGGCATCTAACTCAATTTTATGCGCCTCCTGTATTGTCATCTGCATTGTCAGGTTATTCAAATCGTTTTGGAATGATCCCTTTCTCCTTTCTTCTTTTTGCGCATATTTAGATGAAAAAACATTGCCATATACCAAAATATCGTTACGCTTGGTGGCCAAATAGTTCCATTGCTGCATTAATTCTGTAGGAGATCTTCCAATTACGTTACTAGCTTCTAATGTGCCAAGTGTAGCTGTAGCGGTACCGCCAATTCCTGATGTGATTCTTTGATCATTTCCCTCAAGAAAAACAGGCGAAAGTCCGGTAAGTCCTCCTAATGAAGCATTTACAATGGCTCTGTTTTTACGTCCATTTCTAGCTTTTCGGTATTCTCTCCTAACCTCCTTTTCTTTTTCATTGAGTTGCTCAATGAGATCCCAACCCACAGCCAATATGGTTCGATATTGAAGATATGCCAGGCGATCGAGCTCCTCAATATTTTCGGTATCACTTACGCGAACAAAAATTCTTCGAGATGTCCTGTGGTTTCCATGGTCTACTGCGTAAAAGGTAATTGTAAAAGATTTTGAACCGCCTTTTTCCAGAACGAAGTTAAACCCTGGCACCCAACGAAATTCATAATTGGTGGGTGTGATTTTAATTAGCGAAGCATGGTCTATGTCTTTGTTGTCTGATATAAAATCAAATAAAGCGATATCATCATCACCATTTGGATCTGTAAGGAAAAAAGAAAAGTTCAATTGCTCATTTTCCTTTATTCGCACTGTATCTACATTCGGAACCATAGTAATCTGTGGTGGTAGATCTTCTTGTGTGACTTCTATGTGTAGCGATCCGGAAGTTGTAGCACCATGAATGTCCTCAACCAAAAACTCAACTTCGATAGGTTGATTGCGTAGGCCGGAAAATTGCCTATATGAAGGTCTCCACTTTACTTCACCATCTTTTGAAATACTCATGCCTTGAGGCAAAGTAGCTAAAACCGGACGGAAAGTGATTTCATCTCCATCTGGGTCAAAGATAAGCCGATCTACTTTTAGTTTGTAGATATTATCTCGTTCGTAGCGAAGAAAAAAAGTGGGCAAATCATTTACTTCCGGAGCTCTATTGGTATTGTTTACAGTGAGCACTACTGACCGTGCATCTTGCCGACCTTCTGTATCTTTTACCGAAAATCTTATACCAATGGTACGAGTTTTTTGATTGCTTTTTACGAAATCATAGCCCGGTTCCCATTGAAAATACCCTTTGGTTTCAAGATTGAAGTTTGTCTTTTCAGTACTTTCAGCGCTAAACAAATAATTTCCAGATCCACCCGAGGCATCCAGTTTAAATGAGAAGCTTTTTCCTTCGTCTACCCTGTTCCAGCCTTCGAAATCGGGTAGCACAATTCGTAAAGTATCATCAATTGATCTTACCCTGGCTTGAGCCTCTACCTTTGGTTTGCTTGCTTCAATATTTTCTGCAGGCTCGCTTACGGAATCTGTTGGAGCTGCTCCTGCAACACCACCATTTGCAGTAGAACTTCTTAACTTAAACCGACCCTCAATAATTTCATTATTTTCACGCGATATTGCTTCAAAAAGAATGGTTATAGGCTTTTCACGCAGCACCTCAAATTCTTTCGCAGTAGGAAACCAGGCAACTTCCCCTGATTCAGGAAAATCAAAACCTGAAGGGACACCACTAATTGGCTTGAAAATGTATCTATCCTTTTTACCAGCAAAGAAATCAGTGCCACCTATTTTATAGAAGTTTGCTTTATTAGGTTGCACTTCGAACGCTGGCAATTCAACCGTTTTGCTAACCTGCCCAACTGCATCTAATGTAAATAAAAGCAGTGCAACAAATGGCAAAAAATTGGAAATTGAACGAAATGTAATCATGATTTTTGAAGTAACAAGACAGAATGAAAAATGCTTTTTCATATAATACATTGTTATTTATGAGGTCTCAACTGATTTTAAGCCGAATAAAAAATAAAAGGTTTTTACAATGTATTTATTTAAGCCGTTTACCAAAACAACTTCAATAAATACATTCATTGATTTAGCCCTAGATTGGAAGCAAAAATAGCACCATTGTGACCATTTAGATTATATCTTAATAAAGATTATTACAAAATAAATGTAAAACTGAATGCAAAAGTGTGCTTTACTCTTTTGGGTTTGCATACTTTTTATTTGTAATAACGCTATACGATTAGATTTGAGTGTACTTAAAGGCTTACTTGGTAGATGTGCAACTTACGCTCTGAAAAATAGTATGAAATACTCCAGTATACGAATGGATGGAAGTGTAAATGAAACTTATCTTTGTTAAATCTTTGGAGTTAAGCTCTAATTAGGGTTTGACAGACAGTGTTGTGCCAGTAATTATTGATAAACTGCATAATTTCGCACCATCATGCTCAATTTAAACGGTGATCTGATAAACCAAATAATGGTGATATGAAAATAATGATAACGGGTGGTAATGGACTGCTGGGGTATAGTCTGATTAATTTAGTATTAACAAAACCTGGTGTATCTCTTGTAGTTACTGGTCGGGGCAAATATCGAGCTGAATCAAAGAATCATTTTCAGTATTATGATATGGATATCACCGATAAAACAGCAACAAAGAAAATTTTGTTGCAAGAAAAGCCAGAAGTGATAATCAATACAGCGGCTATGAGTCAGGCAGATGACTGTGAACTCAACCCCACAGTTTGCGATCAGATAAATGTAGAAGCGGTGGAAACCCTGTGTAACCTGGCCGATGAGGTTG
>DAIQNU010000271.1:0-5226 GCA_036788235.1 Cyclobacteriaceae bacterium | reverse complement strand
AAAAGCTCTATCAGATTATTAGCACCAAGTGTATCAGCACGTAAATAAACCATAACAGAATCGCCTAAAATCTGGTAATTCATTATTTGAGTATTATTGAGAAAAGTCGAATCAACTTCAGATAGGTTCAATACTGTATCTGTCCATTGATCCTCTGAAATACGCTGATCTAACAAATAAGTAATGGCATCATTATATGCCAAAGCATAATCCATTGTGTTGGTATACCAATAACTAAGCGGATAAGGCATATTTTCGATATTTTTTTGATCATTGTTTTTACTTTCTAATCTCCAAAATTCTAATTTCTCCAATTCTAAACTATCTAACATTCCGTCTTCAGCTATATCGAGAACCCTTTTACTAAAGTAGCTATATCGACCAGGCATACCTTGCACAGGCAATGCTTGAAGTCGGTGAAGAATTGCCTTAAGATTTTTCTCTTTCTGCGCAGCAATTCGCAAGTTACTCTTTCTGCCCTCTTTTGCGCTTTTTAATGAATCAATCACACTGAGTTCTTTAATAATTAACGAGTCGGCTAAATAAACTTCAAGTTTGGTCATTTGACCGTCAGATTCGAAACTATTTAACTTCTGAGCATAACCTTCACTGTGAAAGACAACGCGCTTTATTTCTTTTCCTAGCAATAAAGAAAACAGACTTTTTAAAGTTTCTTCACCTTGCAGTTCAGCGTTTCTTAATATGTCGGCTCTATGCGCAAAGACCATAAGTTTTTCTACACAATATTGCTTGACCAATTTAGCATCTTTGAAATTGACCCGCCCATTGTGATCTAAAATCTCGAAGCCGGGTATGCCTTTTTCAGGAATAAACCAAGGATTGATATCGGCATTGAGGACTTTTGGCGAAAGACCCATAATATGCACTTCTGAAAGTTCATCATAAATCAAAATGGAAGAGGGGTCGAGTTCAGAAAAATCAAAACCTGCTTTCACCCAACCTCTACCAACCATGGCCAGCTTTTTTCTTCGTTCTTTTCGGCTCAATTGAGACCTAATGTTTTGATAGTAGAAGCTCATAAACCCATCTAAATCGCTAAATTCTTTTTTCTTTAATTCCCCATTAATCAATTGGGTATATAGATGATAATAAGCTTCGGCATTGTTTCTAGGGTTCGGATTCCAACTTTTGATGTTGTTCTTCTCGCTCCATATGTAGGCTAGCAAAACTTCATAGAGGGGATCAGTCGACAGCTCATCGGTAAAACCATGGTAATTCAGCTTATCCTCAATATTTCTACTGTCTACTTTGTGTCGAATAATTCTGCGCCAACCCGTAAACGACGCACCCTGCCTATACTCAGCTACTCTATGTGAGACTTCAATTTTTTGGTATTCATGAAGATTTTCCAGAGCTATAATAATATCATTATACAATATTTTCGCTCTTTCTTGTACTGTCTCGTCTTCTATTATGTTAAGCTGTGCTTCATCTATAGAGGCAATCACTTCGCCATAGTACTCAGCTGTGACCAACTCACCAATTTGCCTGACTTCGGTAACCATATTAGCGGTGTTTTCAAGTTTCAATTTGCCACCAAATATGCCAAAAGGATTCCAGAGGAATACAGCGATCACGATTGCAATCACAAGGACAACATCAAGCAAAAACTTCCAATTTTTTAGTAAGATTCCTATCATGGTTCTGCCAGTTCTTGCTGATCTGCCAATAAATTGACTTGAGAAATAATTAATCTATTGTCGGTGAAGGTTATATATACTTCATCATAACCAAGTGCGGTTAAGAGCACATTGAACATCTGCCGAGTATGGTTTTGGGTAGTGCGGACTATGCCCATATATTCCAGATTAGCTCGTATATCAAGTTCGGCAAGTCTGAAAAATTCTTCTTGATCTTCTATACTTATTTTATTGAGAAAAACTTTGGGATCGGAGATCAATGAATCTTCCACAAAGCTGGACGGTGGATAAGAAAAATTGATAATCTCAATTGAGGGAAGTTTTAGGTGAATTTTTGATCCATCTATTTGTATGTCTTTTTCTACAATTTTGCTTAAATCTATACCAGCTTTGACTTTGGCTTGAGAATAGGCAACAAACTTGGCTTCATTCAATTTGAACCATAACAAACTTTTGGTCTTACCGCCAAAAACAATTTTGTCAATAACGAACTCAGTTGTAGCCAAATCGCTGGCATTTTGAATTTTGCCTACGACCAAAGCACGCTCATCTTTTTTGCAAGAGCTTAGCAACATGCTTATAATAAGAAAAAGCCCAAGCAAGAATAAAATATGCCTGTTTTGTTGAGTCATTATTTATAGGTTTTTCTGAATTTATCATAAGCAGCTTTAAGTTTTTCATCATACTTATTTACTGCATATCCACTGCCATTGTATCCAAAGGCAAAGCTTGCCCAATCGTAATTTCCATCCATCTCTTCTGAAACATAATGAATCAAAGATTTGCCTCTGATTTTTTTGTCCTTAATAAAAGCTAGAAAATCAAGAAAATGATAGTATTCAGATTCATGCTGTTTTTCTTCAAAATCATTTACATTTTTATATTTTCTGCTCTTGATATGATGCTCCATATTTTCTCCGAGGATTTGAAACAAACCCCAGGATGCGGCATAAATGGCAGCTTTTTCGTCTATTTTTTTAGCTCTATCAAATCGGGTATATTCTCTGGTACCGCCTAGATAAAACTTTCTCGTCCATTTTTCATAAAGTATATCTTCATTGCCTTTGACTATTTCAGCAGGATTTTTGGCTGGATCTTTACTTTGCTTCAACCAATGCCAGAACTTATGCCCTTCAAAAAGTATTTTGGCTCTGCCATCACTAAGGTGTCCTCGTCCGGCTGATTCCACTTCTATAATTGCCTTAACTACAGGCATGCTTAAAATTATATTATCTGTTTGTCTGAGTTCCTCCAATCCTTCTTCTATTAGTTCGTTATTAAGGATTTTAGCATGTACATTGTCCATGATCTGCACAAATCCTTTATCCTTGATGTGACTGGTCAATTCATCCTTGGTATTTATCAAAGCATTTTTTAACCCAGTGATGGATGATGTTGTTTTACTGGCGTTTTCTCGCTCAAACTGCTCATCTTCCAACAAAAAATCCTGATCATCTGCATCTACATCATCAATGAATGAAGGTGTAACCGGATCGGTTTTTTCCCCCGCTTTAGTTAAATGCGTGGTAGTATTCTCGGGCTTTTCCCATCGCCTTCTAATATATTTTAGTGACCGATCACCAAAGTAAAAAGCAATCATCATCAAGAAAGCCGTTTCAAAAAACTCAAATTGTTGGGCTCGCAGTGCCAGTTCCGAACCAGATTGACTATTAGCACCAAAGCTGGCAATTAACAAAGAAACTCCACCAATCAGCAAGGTAAGGGCAATCATACCGCGGACAGTACCCGGAGGCAAACCAAAAGTCTGACTGCGGTAAGGATTGTGTAGCGGCTCCTCTATATTGCTGGCTGCGGCATCAATACCAAATTCACGAGCTTCATTTTTCGATTGAAATATGGTTTCCCACTCTTCATCAGTAATGCCATAATTGATATTATAATGATATACTGCCCACACGAAGTAGATCATAAACACACAAATCCAAATAACTATCAATAACAAACCGATGAGCGCGAAGAGATCGTCACCGTCAACATAGATGAAAAAGCTATAAACAAAAGATAATATGGCCAGTGTCACAGCAAAAATGATGGTTCCTTTAAAAAATACATCGTGGTATTTGTTGGTGTACATCAATTTTTTCTTCTTGCTTTGTCCATAGTATCTTGCCAAGACAGCATAGGTAAAACTTAGCGAAACCATTAGGATAATTCCTATTCCGATCAGGTAATTTATATGCAGTAAATTGGGTAATATAAAAGTGCCTGCAACCACTGCTATCAATACAATAGTGGCTATTTTTATATAAAGCAGATTTAGATTTTTAGGTAAGTCATTCATAGTGTAGTCAATTTACTGCGTTCAAACCAGTCTTCATTTAGTATTTGGATGTGCACTTTTTCGTTGGATTTGAGTAATGCACTTATTATTTGGTAAAATCTGTCAAAGGCTATTCTTGATTGAATCAGCGACTTTTGAAGCCCGCCATTTACCCCGTCAGCTATTAAAATACAACCGGCAGTATGTTCATGGGTATTTCCTACATGAATATATACAGAATGATAGTTAGGAATATTTTTGATTTCGAGGTGGTAATCAAACCAAGGGCGTGTTTTGCGGTACCTTAAGGTCATCGGCGTGTCATTCCTATTGAAATCTAATGCATAAATACCTGCCGGAATGCGCGTTTCGCTATGTATTTTTTCGTCGCGATGGGTGTCTTCAAGGGTATAGGCAAAAAATTTGTTTCGAAGAAAAATCATTCCGAGTGTGGTTTGCCCATCATCAATATACCTCAATACGGTCAGTGTATAGGTTGACAACATATTGCCATCTTCATTCTTTGCACTGAGCCGTTGTTCCATTTCAATAATCTTCTGTTCAAGCTCTGCAATTTTTGTATTTTTTACATCAATAATCGTAGGATCAAGGACGGTGGAATCCGATTTACTTTCAGATTTCTCAGTTTTTTTATTGTCTTCTTGTTTAAACAAACCGGCGAGTGCTCCAAAACCTTTCTCGGCCAATACCATCAAATATCCTATAAAGCCAACGACATATAGCCAGGCTTTACCGAGTAAATCAGGATTGGTCAGAAATATCAGTAAGCCTATGGCAATCAATGCAATAACCATAAGCGCTACAAATTTTTTCATTAGGGTCGCATTTTGAACGGAGATGAAAAATAAATTTTTCTAAAATATTGGCGTGCCTGATTCCAACCCAAAAATCTCAATGCCCTACTGATTCAGGTCTAAAATGAAAATTTAGAAATTTAATTTTTAAAATCAAAAATGTGACGTTTATAATTTAATATTCACATAGTTACTAGACATATTTGTTCTACCACGAACTTAGTGGATAAAAGAGTTTGAGTTTACGGAAAGCCAAAAAAACACAAAAAAGTCAACCAAATGAGTTTTTCAATGTGTTGATTACATAAATGCATTTGGTTGACACCATGCGTGTAGGGCTGAAAAAACGGTGGGGTGCACGTAGGACTGTGGGTGGAAACGTCGTTTTTTCTTGATTTCCCTGCCTGCCGGCAAGGCCATAGCCGTCAGGCTAAGTTCGTAAGTAACTGTTGGTGAGGTAATTATGAAT
>DAIQNU010000270.1:0-5256 GCA_036788235.1 Cyclobacteriaceae bacterium | reverse complement strand
GATAAATTTCAAGCCCCTCACAAAAAAGTAAGTTGAGCAAATAATGCTCATTTTGAATGTCACTAAAATTAGAAATCAATATTAATTTCATTGTAAAAATTTATTTGAATAATAGGTATTTGAGCTCATTTACAAAATAAATCGATTCGATGTAGATTGTAGGAATTTCAATTGTAATGGTTAAATTGATGTGCTGTATCAGCCAAAAAGCACTTTAACTTGACAATTTTAGCTATTGGCTGTTAGTTGGTGATGAGAAAAATGTTTTTTAATTGTTAGTGCTTTGTTCGGAAATACTTATTGGATTTAATTCAAGGAGTTTTCAACTGAACCAGTTTGAACAACAAGAATTATAAGGGTGAATTTCTATAAACGCATTTTTCAATGAGGCAATGGAACGGCTTGGTGACTAATACTTCACATCAAATCCTTTTACTTTATTAGCCATATCGCGGTAATACTGATAGTCGGAGTCATTTACGTCCACATATTTTATATCAGAAATATATTGATTTTGAATAAGCGCCCATGTTTCTGGGTCATCTTCTTTCATATCAAGGTAGGCATCTTTTATTTTACGTATAAGGTCTTCTCCCAAATCTTGACGGGCAAAAATCGGAGAAGAAACCATTGGTTCCGACATCCAAAGGTATTTTATTTCATTTTCGTTTACCCTCCCTTCCCTGATTAAGCGTTGCAGCCCCGAATAGTAGGTTGCTGCCACATCTACTTTTCCCGAAATCACAGTAAATATAGCTGAAGTATGGTTTGTAGAAATCATGACTTCCTTGAAATCGCCTGGTAACAAGTTATATTCTTCTTGCATTACATAACGTGGCACCAAATGACCCGAACATGAAGTGGGATATGCCCAAGACAAGGTGAGGTTTTTTGATTGTGCTTTAAGTTCGTCCATAGTATTTATGGTAGCATCAGCCTGAGTTATAATGCAACTTCGGAATATACTCCCCTCATTAACATCTTCTGAAGTCACAATAGGTACAGCATTGGCTACTTTGGATGCTACGAGGTACGTAAAGGGGCCGCCAGAACCCAAGTGAATTTTGTTGGCGCGCATCGCCTCAATCAATGCCGATGGATTAGAGATTAGTTTGTGCGTAACCTCCATGTCCAGTTTTTTACTTAGATATTCAGACACGGCCTCAATACGCTCAAAACTTCGCTCGGCCTCTGCTGTGGCTGACATGGCTATTATAAGTTTTTCTTTCTTGTTTTTTTCTTCTACACTCTGGCTACATCCAATAAAGGTGATTGCAGAAATCCATGCTAAAGCGGCAAATTTGAGTATTTTGGCCATACCAATTGTTGTTTGCGTTATATTATTAAAACAAAAGTAAATTAGATATGTAAGAATCTTGTTAAGCGTGAATTATAAAATAATTAGCTTTTTGTATTCTCGATTTTTTGCTTTAAAATGCTGATAGTGCGTGGATTAAGGGGTCGACTAATAAATAAGTAGACACAACATTCAGTCTTTTTGATTTGGTTTGGTTTATGAGCTTTTCTCAAGTTTTTATATTTTTTCATTTTTAACCTAGCCCAAATACCGATCTAACATCAGCTAAACTTTTCGCTTTTAACTTGCCGGCCTAAGCAATGTCATTTACCCTGAGTATCAAATGATAAAAAACTTCAAAGACCTGATCGCCATTTTGGGCGGCTATAAATTTTGGTATGTATTTTCGGCTGTTCTACTGTTAGTTTCAATTGTTGCGCGGGCTCTGGAGCCTAAAATACTTCAAATCGCTGTTGATTATGTGCTCATAGGCATTGAGGACAGGGCTGCGTCTGATGCCTTGTCGGGGGACTTTATAACCAATAACATGATGGGTCTGCTCCCCGAAACTCAGAATGGAAAAGTTGGTGCTGCGCTTTTGGCACTCGGCTTTTTATATATGATCATAGCCATTGTGCGAAGCATATTTCTTTTCAGCTCTGTTACCTTAAAGGACTCCATTACAGAGCGGAGCATAAAACGATTGCGTGACAATGTTTTTAAGCACATTCAATATTTACCATTAGAATTTTTCTCAGGAATTTCGCGAGGCGAGTTAATCCAGCGCTGCACCGGGGATATTGATACCATTAAAAGATTTATTCATCAGCAAGTAGTAGCCGTGCTGAGGTTGTCGGGGACTTTCCTGTTTTCTTTTGCCATGATGTGGAGTATGGATTGGTTACAAGCCACATTATCCATTATTTTATCTCCGTTGATATTGTACTTGGGCTTCCGGTTTTTTAATGAAGAAAGAAAAATATGGCGTCTGCACGAAATCGAGGCAGATAAACTCAATAACATGGTACAAGAAAACCTGAACGGCATTAGGGTTGTTACAGCATTTTCAAATCAAGAAAATGAAATTGACAGGTTTCATAGGCAAAACCAACGCAAGATGAACATGGGGCTAAGGCAAGCCAATTTGCATGCTATATACTGGCCTTTAACAGATTTTTTGGTACATCTTCAGTTGATCATTTCGGTGCTTACCGGCGGATATTTTGTAATACAAGGCCGCATCAGCGTGGGCGAACTACTGGGTTTTTATACCTATATAGGCATGGTTACCTACCCCATGCGACAATTGGGCAAAGTATTATCTCAAATGGGAATGGCGGTGGTGGCTACCTCCAGAATTTCAGAAATAATGGAATATAAACCCGAAATGGACGAAGGCACTTATATTGCTGATGATATACTTGGAGACATAGAGTTCAGGAATGTTTCGTTTACCTATCCGAATGAAAAAAAGCCAGCACTTCAACATATTTCATTTAGACTGAAAGCTGGTCAACAACTGGGAATCACTGGATCCAGTGGTGCTGGTAAAAGCACCATTATCAAACTGTTACTGCGATTGTATGAGCCTACGGAAGGAGTGATTTTGCTCGATGGCAAAGATATCAAGTCATATCCCAAGGCATATTTGCGGGCCACTATGGGTGTGGCCATGCAAAAGGCTTTTTTGTTTTCTAGAACATTGGAGCAAAACATTGCCTATGTGCATCCGCAGAGCACACAATACGAAATTGACGAAGCTGCCCGTATTTCCGAGGCCTATGAGATGAAATTGAAATTCCCTGACGGATTTAAAACACTGGTCGGGGAGAAAGGTGTGACGCTATCTGGTGGTCAAAAACAAAGGGTGGTTTTGGCCAGAACCTTAATTAAATGGCCTGGTGTTGTTATCATTGATGATGCTACCTCAGCCATCGATACTGTAACAGAACACAAAATTCTCAAATCGCTGCAATCGGTGCTTGATAACCGCACTTCAATTATTATTTCGCACAGAGTAGCGTCTCTCAAAAAATCAGATATCGTACTTGTAATGCAAGAGGGAAAAATGGCTCAATATGGTTCGCCGATAGAATTGGAATCTATGGAAGATGGATACTATAATAAAATATGCCAGATTCAATCGGTCAGGCAGCAGGATAAGATGCAGGAGTATGATATGTGAATTCATTCTAAAATTCGCATCAGCCGTGAGTGTGATGCTGTATTTTATAAAGAATGGAATATGTCTTTGTTACGGATTGCTAACCAGTTTGCAGGTATTTAAAATGAAAAAACAATAACGAGAAATAAGCAAAAACTTTACTGCTTTACTCTATGGAAAACCATTTAAAAGACAAGGAATTTAACCGTAAGAGGGCTTTATGGCCCTTTATCCTAAGGATATTCAATTACAGTTTTCGCCATAAAAAATGGTGCGCTGTTCTCATTGCAGGTGCCATTGTCGACGCTTGTATTGTGGGTGCATTGCCAATTATTTGGTATAAATACATCGATAATTTTATCACGCCTGCCATATTAAGTATCAAGGAAAGTGGTATTACGGGCTTTACAGAGGCCATGGCACAAACCATGTTTCAATACGGCCTGCTATATCTCGGTGCCATAGTCTTGCAATCAGCCGGCATGGTTGTTTTTATATATGCAGCTGGAAGGCTCAATGAATTTGTGATTTTTGATTTGAGAAAGGAAATGTTTAACAAGCTCCAGCAATTACCTTACTCTTTTTATGACCGTTCGGCTATTGGCTGGTTGAGCATACGTCTGACTTCGGATGTCGACAAGGTTTCTGACATTATTTCATTTGGTTTTGTGTCTTTGGTGGGTGGCATCATGATGATACTGGTAAGCCTTATAGCAATGTTCTCATACCATTGGCAGTTGGCATGTATGGTTTGTATTTCCATTCCCCTCATGATGATCGTTTCCGTAAAAATCAGAATGTTAATTTTGAATTATGCAAGAAATGCACGCCGCATTTATAGTCAGATGGCGGCTTTTCTGACCGAGAATATCAATGCCATAGAGGTCAATAAAGCCACTGTACACGAACAACAGTCCTCAGTCGAGTTTAACAGTATTACAAAAGAGCTTAAATACTCTTCCTACAAAGCTGCCTGGTACACAGCCATGTACCGCCCGGTTGTGGTATTACTGGGTTCGCTGGTAGCAGCCGGGGTTATTTATTTCGGCGGTCATCTGGTGCTGAATCCTGCTTCGGGTTTTACTCTCGGTTTGCTGGCAGCTTTTTTTGGCTATGCACGAATGATTTTTGACCCGATCATGGAGGTCACACAGTTTTATGCAGCTGCACAAGACAGCCTATCAGCCGGTGAGCGAATTTTTTCGTTGATCGACGAGCCCGTGGGTATAAAGGATCATCCGCAAGCACAGGCAGCTCCGGTTTTAGCCGGGAACATTTGCTTTGAAAATGTAGACTTCAGCTATATAGCCAACCGGCCAGTTATCCAAAACCTAAATCTATACATCCATGCCGGCGAATCTGTAGCCCTGGTTGGACCTACGGGTGAAGGAAAATCAACCATCATAAATCTTGTCAGTAGATTTTATGAGCCTACAAGTGGCCGGATTTTAATGGACGGGCTTGACTATACTTCCTTAACATTGCAAAGCTTCAGGAGTCAGCTTGGTGTAATATTGCAAACACCTTATCTGTTTTCTGGTACTATCAGGGAAAATTTGAGCTACGGCAAGCTGAACGCCACTGACCGGGAAATGGTAGAAGTACTGGAGAATTTGGGGATCCCTGAGTTTGCAAATAGACTGGACGATGAAGTAGGAGAGGAGGGCAACAGTTTGAGCTCAGGAGAAAAACAGCTTATTTCCTTTGCCCGGGTTGTTTTGAGAAATCCGCGAATTTTATTGATGGACGAGGCCACTTCTTCTATCGATACCCTGGTCGAACACAAAATACAGCA
>DAIQNU010000269.1:0-5256 GCA_036788235.1 Cyclobacteriaceae bacterium | reverse complement strand
AACCTATCCCCTTCCATATTTCGTAATACTTTACCATCCTGATCCTTGCCTATAAATGTAATAAGGATGCCATCTTTTTTTTGCTTTACAGTTACTACACCATATTGACCAAAATCCAGATTATCTACCTTTGCAGGTGTGGCTTTGTAGCCATGACTATAGGGGCCTCCTTTGTACGAGCCTTTTTTTCCACCTAGTGAAGATGCTTGAAATACCGGGATTTTAAGTTTTCCTTCATCCGCATAATTACTGTTGGTGCCATCATCTATAGCCACCATATGTGCATCACCGGCTATGATCAATATATCAATTTGATGCTTTTCAAGGAACTCAGCAATAAGTTTTCTCTCCTCAGGAAAACCAGACCAATTGTCATCTTCATTAAATTCATAATTGGGGCCTCCTTCGTGACCAATCCATGGTATGCCACTCACAAATACTGGGTATTGATTACTTTTCTTTGCTTCAAGAAGTTCACTGAAAAACCAGTTCAAATGCGTTGAATCTTTGGCATTGGTTCCAAAATTTGTGCCTGCAGAAAGTTTTACAGAATCTTTAAAAATTGGCTTGATCTTTTGAGATCTTAAATCCGGAAGAATAAAACGCACATTTCCTACTACAAATGATTGTGATACTGGATCACTTTTACTATCAAATGGAAGTGGGTAATGCGGCACAAAAGTTTTAAAAGCTTGTATTGCCTCATATTTGCAAGGGGCAGTAGCATCACTGTTGTTTGGGCCATAATCGTGATCATCCCAAATATAGGCAACTGGCATTTGCTTATGCGTTACATTTCTGAAACGTAAAGCAGAACTAAAAAAATGATTAGCACTTTCTTCACAGGCTGAGTCGACATTGCCATAATGAAAATCACCTGTATACATGAAAAACAATGGCTTTTCTTTAGGTATGGTTAAAAATGCGGGATAGGTCTTATTTGATTTGGCACAACTACTCACCACAAATTTAAAAGAAAAGGGTTCGCTTCTAAAGGTTTTAAAAGTGCCGGTAGCTTCCGGACGATCATCTATTTTCCCGTCAATGCTAAAACGATAATAGTATCTTGTATTTTCCTCGAGATCAGATAAAGGGATGCTTATGTAATTAAATTGAGCTGCATTGGTAACATATTCATCAGAAACTACCGCATTTTTAAGCGATTTACTTTTTGAATAATATACTTTTACCTTTTGATTCGCATCTTTATTTATGACTTTGGTTGTCACTTTAGCTGAGTTTGATGTGACAGCTCCAGACCAAACAAATTCTGTTTGAGCCGACACCTCAACTTGATAAACAAGAATACATAATAGAATAAATGCTATTTCTAAGAATTTTTTCTTCATCACATTATTGCTTTACAGGTATTAGAATTAGGTGTGTTGAATAGAAAATAGCTAAAATCATTTTCACTATACATCAATTTTTTTAGCCTTGATCCATAGGCTATCATCATATTCCAAACCTAGTCCCGGGCCGGTTGGCACCTGCACTTTACCCGCTTCTATTTTAAAATGTGGGAAGTACCAATCAGGAAATGGATTTCTAACAAAAGGATACTCTTGAAAACCTTCCAATATGGGCGTGACGGCAGCAAACTGAAAAAATGGAGCCGCAAGTGGATCTGCTTTAGGGCTGTGTGGTGCTATGGTCAATCCATTCTTTTCGGCCATTTTGCCTACATAGTGTGTTCTAAGCAAACCTCCATTATAATACAAATCGGGTTGAACAACATGATATACCCTATTTTCTATAATATCGCGAAAGCGCAGATAACTGCTATCTTGCTCACCACCAGCAAGTTTCATTTTAGTAAGTGTATCTGCTACTTTTTTATTTGCCGCATAGTCTTCCCAATAGCAAGGCTCTTCGAAAATAGCTACACCATTGTCCTCTAGCATAGCCGCTATCTCTATACCTTGTTCCACATTATAAGAACTGTTGGAGTCGGCATAAATGGTAATCTCATCGCCCAGCACTTTTCTGGCAAGTGGAATTAAAGTTTCGGTCCTGCCTTCCGAGGCGTCTTTGCCTTTACTCATCCTACCGCCGATCTTGATTTTCACCGCCTTGCACCCCGTAATGTCCAATTGTTGCTGCAAATTTGCCACTTCTTCTTCAGGACTCGTTTCGCGGGTAAGGCTTGAGCAATACATTGGCAATTCGCTGCGTATCATTTTACCAAAAAATGTTCCTGCTGGTACGCCTGCCACTTTGCCCAGCAGATCCATTATACTAATTTCAATATGCCCCAGAGCATTGAAAAGCGGTATGCCTGAATATTTATAGACGACTCTTTGATGTTGTATATCATCCATAATCTGCTCAATGTCGCGCGCATCACGGTTTAGAAAAAAGGGAATGAGGAGTTTTTGCATAATGGGCATAAAAAAATCCATTCGAAAATTAAGCAAGGTTATTCCTCGTTGGCCTTCTTCTGAAGTTGCAACGATGAACTTCTCTCCTACCGCTTCAAAAACTTCAATGGATTTAATCATTACGGGCTGGGAAATAAATTTGTGTATATCCAAAATGTGCTCAGGATAATGGGAAGGATGCTCAGTATTTCCTATAGTTTCGATGGTCTTTTCTGTAGATTGGCAAGCTGCGGATGAGAACGCCGCTCCAGATACAGCTAGCAAAGACGTGGATTTGATGAAATTTCGACGGTTAAAAGATCGCATGATTTTTTTGGGTTTTATTTATACTTAAATAAAAAAATACAATTTGTTTTCTGATCTATTCATCCAAAAGCCTAAGAATGGCTAAAACGAAGAGACTGTTAAAGTTTGCAATATAATTCTTGCTCTGTTTTTATTCAATCCAATTTCCTTTTAGGAATACTTGATTAATTTAACCATTGACAATGTCCAAGGATCCATTATTTCTTAGCCAGCTTTTCCAATCTTTTTTCATTGATTACCAAACCTAAGCCTACACCTTCCGGGACTTCAAGTTTGCCATCATTAAACACCACTTGATTTTCAAATACACTCATAACCTCTTTATAGATTTCGATTTCAATAAATTCAATAAATGGCCCGGCATTGGATATAGAAGCCATAACGTGCATCATAGCTGCCGTACCCAGTGTAGGTTTGGTATTGTGCGGGGCTATGCTCTTGAAAAATGTCTGGCCTAATGCTGCTATTTTTTTCACTTCGGTTATGCCACCTGATTTAATTACATCGGGCTGGATGATATCAGGATTGGCCTCCAAAATCAAGTCGCGGAATTGCCAACGTGTGTAGCATTTTTCGCCAGCTAACACCGGTATATCCATGGCTTTTACTACCTCGGCAGTATCGCGATGGTTCTCGAGTGGGCATGGGCTTTCATAGTATTTCATCCCCATAGCCTGAAGCTCCTTGCCAATTTGTATAGCTCGAGCTGCGGTATATCCTTCATTGGGATCTACAAACAACTCGACATCGTCGGGCAGTGCTTTACGAACAGCCTCATAATACTTTAGGGTAAAATCCGGAATGGGATCCATATTATATTCCCGAATCTGCATGCGCAGTTTCACAATCTTAAAACCCCTTTCTGCCAATTTCAAAGCTTTTTTAGTGGCTTCGTCCACAGATACGGTTCCGCCATAAACACCAAAGCCTCCATATGCGGGCATGTTTTTGCGATATTTGCCGCCCAAAAGCTTGTAAACTGGTTGCTTTAATACTTTGCCTTTAATATCCCAAAGAGCCAAGTCGATACCTGCAATGGCATAAGGCAAAGCTCCAGCCGGACCCAAATCATGATTTTGCCAAAAGAGCGTATCCCAAATCAACTCAACATTAAAAGGATCTTGACCTACCACAAAGTTTTTCATGGTATGGTGGATAAAAGCTTCAATCACCTCCGGGCTGTTGGGGCTACATTCGCCCCAGCCCGAAATACCGATATTGGTTTCGAGCTTTACAAGAATGGCTCGGTGCAAAATATAGGTTCTGACCTGGGTAATTTTGATATCCGATTTTTCGTCAGAAATAAAAGTTTGATGGTTTAATGTATCTTGAGCGGCCAGTGAATTTGGAATTAAAGCAGCTCCTGCTGAAGCCAAACCAGCGTTCAGCAAGAAGCTTCTTCTATTTATTGGCTTTTTCATAAGCATTTTTAAAGTTTCAATGTACGCTCCAGTTCACTTAACTGGACATTGCCTCCGAAATAATCATTTACTACGATCATAGTATGATAGGCAGATGCAAGTGCCTTTGCCATGGCGCTGCCTTTCATACCCGATTCCACCAGACCATTTGCTTGTGTTGGATTTATCTCACTTACTTTAGCAAAAGAAGAAACGCGTTTTAGAATGGTATCAGCACCATTTAAAAAATTGGGATCAGTAATATATTTCTTCGTCTTGGCAGCATCTGGTTGTGCAATGGCCATGGCCAGCTCACCAAAATAAGCATCGGTTTGGGTTCTCCATTTAGCAGTATTCATGATCCATGCAGCACCATCAGAATCATCGGGCATCATGGTATGAAAACGTGTAAAGGTTCGTGGGGGCATTTCCCTAAACAAGCTTTGCAGATCTTTTGCCTGCTTTTCACCCATGGGTTTCCGCTTACTGTAATTACTGTTGATAACAGTTGCATCTTGATAAACCTTGCATTCCAGATTTCCTGAAGGACTTTTTGCATCAAATTGATTTACATCTTTTAGATGTTCCATAGCCGATTGATGGCAAAATGCGCCTATAATCAAGGCCAGCTTTTGTGCCATCTGCTGATCCAGTTTTCCTGTATTGGTGGCTGTCTTCATTTTTTCCAAACTTGGAATAAGTTCTTTTCTTGTGAAAGGTACCACCGCGCCTAACCGATAGGAATTGCCAGGTACGATAGAGAGCATATCTGTAGTAATGGCATGTTTTAAACCTGCATGTATAAAGGCCGAACCGGATGCAAGTCGCCCTGTACTATGCAATAAAAACAAAGGTGTAATGTAATTGTAGCCTGCTTCGGGCCAACCTTGTGCTTCATTGATTGCATTGGTCGCACCAAAAGCCCAGGGAGATATGGCTATTCCTGAAGCTACCAATCCTGTTAATCTAAGAAAATCTCTACGCTTGATACCATGGGTACCTTCGGTTTGTATATCTATATAATTTTTCATGGCTTAACGTTTAGAGGCGATGTGGTTCATAAAAGTTTTCAAGGTTATCATATAGTGAGTCTTTATCGAGCTTTTTTTCGAAGAAATCACTGGCCCATTTGTTGAAATTATAACTTCTTCGTAAACCTTGGGCATAGT
>DAIQNU010000268.1:0-5258 GCA_036788235.1 Cyclobacteriaceae bacterium | reverse complement strand
TACTTTATTGGTAATCACAGCCTTGTTGTGTTCAATTGCCGGACTTAAAGCAGAGCAAAAGGATCTTCCAAAGACATCATCCATCATTGGCTTTAAAATAAAAAATGCCGGAATAAATGTAGATGGAAAGTTTGAGCAATTTACCACAGATATACAATACAACGCACAACATCCAGAGCAATCTAAATTTCAGGGTATCATACAAGTGGCATCAATCAACACGGGTATTTCGATGCGAGATGGTCATTTGCTCAAGCCTGAATACTTTGATGCTGAAAAATTTCCTGAGATTAAGTTTCAATCCCTTTCTGTTAAAAGTACATCTTCGAACAAGCTTACCATTTCAGGTCAATTGACCATCAGGGATATTACAAAGCCTGTTGTACTTGATGTAGACATAGCAGAGGTCAGTGGAAAGAGGGTTTATAGCACCACTTTGATGATCAACAGGCGCGAATTTGGTGTGGGTGGCAAAAGCTGGATGATGTCTGACGATGTCAGTATAGATATGCAGATTATCGAATAATGTCAAATATGTACATGAAAGGACATGTAAAGTTATGGGTTTTTACGCTAATGACTTTCCCTTTTGTAGCTGCTGCGCAGTCTGACTCAACCGATACAAAGGTTTTTAAGGCTTATCCGCTTGCATATTATACACCTGAAACCCGGATCGCTTATGAACTATTTGCGTTCTACAGCTTTTATGCACAAGAGGCTGAGCGTAAGTCGAATATTCGCTTTTTTGCAACATACACTCAGAATAAGCAATATTTATTTATACTGCCATGGCAAATTTATACCAAAAAAGAGCGGCAATTTCATAACGGAAGAGTGGACTACAGGTTTTTTCCGGAGTATTATTATGGCATTGGCAACGATACCCGGGAAAGTAATCGCGAATTATATGATTTTAATGCTTTAACTATCCAAAGTAAAAACCTTTTCAAGATCGATCATCAGACCTATTTCGGGATCTCAAGTCAAATTCAAAGTCTGGGGACTATGCTTTCTCCGGATCTTGACTTATTTGACGATGTCACAGATATGGCAGGCAGAAACGGATTTAACTATTTTGCTGCCGGTCCTTCGTTTATGTGGGATCTGCGCGATCATATTCTTTGCCCAAGCCAGGGTAGTTTTCTTGAATTCAATATGCTGGTTGGACAAGGTATGGCTGGTGATCATGAATTGAAATTTACCATGCTTCAATTCGATTACAGAAAGTATCTTCAAATTAGTCCGAAGATTACCTGGGCTAATCAACTTGTTGCGCATTTTACCATGGGCGATGTGCCTTTTCGTGCTTTGCCTACACTGGGTGGCCCCTACCTTCATCGGGGCTATTATCAAGGGCGATTCAGAGATAAGCATATGATGATTTATCAATCGGAATACCGCCAACATGTAGCGGGTAGGTTCGGATTTGTTGCTTTTGCCTCTGCCGGAAGAGTGTACAATGGATTAGACAAACAAATTTTACAAAATATCCATCCGGCTGCCGGTGCCGGTTTGAGATTTAAAATTAGCAAAAATGATCAAACCAATATTCGGGTAGACTATAGTGTAACACCCGATTCAAAAGGTCTTTATATTTACTTTGCAGAGGCTTTTTAAAATAGAATGATAATGAATGTTAAAACTACCTGGATAAAATTGACAAGATGGGAATTTTGGCCAACCTATATTGTCTATTTTCCGGTGGCCTTATATTATGTGTGTTTGGCTATTAAATCACGATCTTTTTTCTTTTTCAGTTTGGCCAATCCTGGTATGGAAATGGGCGGCCTCTATGGTGCTTCTAAATTCAAACAACTTCGCCAGCTATCAGATCAGATCAAACCTACAACTGTTTTTTGTGAGGCAGGCACAGATTCGGCGCAATTACTACAAGCCATTGAAATAGCGGAAATAAGTTTTCCTGTGATTTTAAAGCCAGATTGTGGTGAGCGTGGCAAAGGTGTATTGCTCATTCGTAATGATATAGAATTGGCTCAACAACCTGTTTTACAAGCTGATTCTGTTATACAAACATATATTGATTATGGTTTTGAAGCAGGTGTATTTTTCTACAGAATACCCGGAAATGAAAAAGGACACATACCATCCATAGTAATTAAGGAGTTCTTGACAGTAATTGGTGATGGTGAATCAAGTATTAAAGAACTGATTGATAAAAATGATCGTGCATTGCTGGTACGAAACCAACTGATAGCACGACTTGGCAGATCAGCTGATGAAGTTTTAACTGTAGGTGAAATAAAAATTCTTGAGCCTATCGGCAACCATAATCGAGGTACCAAATTTGTCGACGGTAGACACCTGATTAATCCGGAACTTGAGCAGATATTTACGGAAATCAGCGCACAGCTTGCAGGTTTTAATTATGGGAGATTTGATTTGCGTGCACCAAGCTTAGAAGATTTTATAAAAGGGGAAAATATAAAAATATTAGAAGTTAATGGTGTTAACGCAGAACCGGCACATATTTATGATCCCGGTATTCGCTTGACCACTGGTATAAATACTTTGCTCAAACATTGGAATACAATATACACCATTAGTAAGCTTAACAGGAAGTTGGGTTATTCTATTCCAAAATTTGAAGAGGCAGTGAAGCACTACAAAAACTGGAAGCTATCTACAAAATAGTTATAAATTTTTGTCAGGTTTATGAAAAAAATGCGACTCTTTTATAAATAAAATTTGATTGTTTGTATAATGTAGCTTAAAACCACAGATCCTATGATTGCACTTTGTCGACAGAATTTGCTTGAATTGAAAAGACTCCTTCAGTCACTGACCTCCCAACAGTATCAACAAAAGCTAGAAGTATTATCCGGTGTATCAATCGGACAGCATATCCGGCACATTCTTGAGTTTTACATTTGCCTGGCCAAAGGCATGGAATCTGGTACGATAAATTATGATGCCCGCCAGCGAGATCTTACTTTGGAAACTAACCTGTCGCTAGCTGACTTTACCATAGACAATATCATTAAACAACTGGAGGATGAAAAGAATTCGGCACCAATTAAACTTGAAGGAAATTATTCCGACGCCGAGGGTCAACCTTTAATCATGGCCACTTCTTACCAGCGTGAATTATGCTATTGTTTAGAGCACTCCATCCATCACCAGGCATTGATAAAAGTTGGGCTCAAGGAACTGGAACTCGAAAGCTTGATTCATTCTGATTTTGGTGTGGCACCCGCCACGCTTAGATATAAAAAAGGAACTGTTTAAAATAGTGAACCATATCTATTTCATGCGGTTCAAATTCTTCAAAATTTAATTCAGTACACAGCATAAAAAAATCCGGCTGCATAAGCCCTTTGAACGGACATTATAAACAGCCGGATTTAAATTTGCTTTTAAACTCAAATTACCACTTCAATATTTTAAAGAAGTCATATTCTTCAGGTTTAGCTACATAAGCTTTGGCAGCTTCATAGTCAGCCTCAGTAATGTAATGCAAGTTGTTTTTAATTAGCGTTTGTGCGCGTTGACCTTCAATATCAACCAACCTTGGTGGTATTTTGCCATCAGCGCCTTGCAGATCTTTCAAATACAATGGACTCACATCGCCCTTTGGATCTACATAGACCATACAGCCTGACTTGCCATCTTTAAACAAAGTATACACACCATTGCCCAGAAGGGTGCAATACACCAGATCGAAGCCAATAGGACGCACGCAGCGAACTTCATAGCCAATTTCTACCGGACGGCTTTTCACTTTTAAACCCAGCTTGTTTACCTTCAGCTCTATCATTTCATTGAAAATGTGCGCTTTAGATACCTTTCCAAGCTCAGGGTGACCATGATCGTCATAGGTAAAGTTGATACCCGAATTTTTAATTTCGTCATCGCTAAGCACATGGAATACCCCTTCAGATACGATGGCGGCACCATATCCTATGCCCATAATCTGCCGCTTTACAATAGATGAAATAACCAGGTTGGTAATTTTGTCTATAGTAATATCGGTTTTATTGAACATTTCGGGTATTACCACCATTGGAAAATGACAAGCCGCTCCAATACCTGCGGCAAGGTGTCCGGCAGATCTACCCATAGCGCATACAACAAACCAGTTTTCGCTGGTACGTGCATCTTCGTAAACTGTATTGCCAATAGCCACACCTGCTTCCTTAGCACTTTGATAGCCAAAGGTCGGTGAGCCAGCCGGCAATGGGAGGTCATTGTCGATGGTTTTTGGAACGTGAATATTCTTGACCGGATGGCCATTGTCCTCTAAATACTTTGCAATACGATTGGCTGTTGAAGCTGTGTCGTCACCACCAATGGTCACCAACAATTTTATGTTGTTTTCCTTGAACAACTTTAGATTAAAACGCTTCTCAAAATCTTCATTCGTAGGTTTGAATCTGCTCATTTTCAAGGCAGAACCTCCTCTGTTGAAAATATCATCGGCATATAAAAAATCGATGTCGACAGTTCTGGGTGTAGCACTGAACAAGCCCGAGTAACCTCCGTGCAAACCGATAACGCGATAACCGTTTCTTAGAAAAATTTTTGATACCGAGCCTACTACGGTATTCATTCCTGGTGCCGGTCCACCGCCGGTAAGAATAGCAATTGCTTCTTTCATCTTTATTAAATTTAGTTTAATGGCCAATTAGAATAGCCAAATACCATTTTGGAAAATATTTACTTTTCTTTTAAATTTTTCAATTCCATTTGGTATGGCATCCTCATTGACTATATCATTTGTATAAAATTCTTTTATTATTTCAACGACTGATTGTGGTACACCGCCTTATTTTTTTCATAATTCTAAATATCTCCTCAACCCTCGGAATAGCGTCTGCTTTCTTATAAAATCATTTCTGATTCAACAATCAAAGACCTAAAAAATAATCCTTTCCTTTCGAGGGACAAATTTTGCGAATATTTTTAACTAATGCAGAAAAAAATGACAATAACAGCAAAAAGATTTATCAATCGACAATAAACTTGAGTGTGCGTCGACCAGCCTGGCTCTGTATGACAAACAAATACATGCCCTGGCTGAAACTGCTGGTGTCAATTTCATTTTCAGTATGACGATTCAGGTTGATGGTAGGCGTTAGTTGTTGACCAGTGACAGTGTAGATTACACCTTCTGACGCAATATTTACACGAACTCTCAATTTGTCAAAAGCAGGTACCGGATTTGGATATAAGCTGGCTGTAAATATCGGGGTAGTATTTGTATTGCGTTCATTGTCATACCTCAACAATCGCAAGCCCCC
>DAIQNU010000267.1:0-5264 GCA_036788235.1 Cyclobacteriaceae bacterium | reverse complement strand
CAAAGCATCAATAGGGATGTGGCTTTAGCCCATCCTTTCGATGGATTATAGATGATAAAAGATGACCTGCCTGGAAGATGATAAGTGTACAGTGCGCCGTGGTTGCGCCAGCGGCCAACCACTTTTTGACCGACCAAGCCTTTTCCGCCCTTCTATAAATCATAACCTGATTTTATTCAATCATAGCGAAAAAACTGCTAATATAGCTGGTTAGAGGCATTATATCGATAAACATACAGCCCTTAATGCCGTGGTTGCGCCAGCGGCCAACCACAGTTTCGCTGCCTTTCACACAGACTAGAGCAGTACTTCAGCATATCAAAGTCCCGATGCCGTGGTTTTGCCAACGGCCAACCACTTTATAAATTCTTCCGTAATCAGTTTATTACAACTTGAGATTTTGAAACAAAGGCTTTAATAGATGCGTTGCTCAAAAGTTTCTCCCGATTTTCTGGTTCGAGCTGCACATCTATATTACCGGCAACTAATGATTCCAATGGTATGCCTAAGTATCGGTTGAGTAAAATGATCATTTTAAGAGTCAAAGGTCTTTTAGCACGTAAAATTTCTGAGACACGTGTTTTTCCTCCAAGTAAAGGTGCGATATCTGTTTGTTTCAGATTCATCTGCTCCATTCTGAATTTAATGGCTTCTATTGGGCTAGGAGCATCGATCGGATAATGCTCGTGTTCGTAATTTTCTATAAGCAAAGACAGAAGCTCAATCTCTTCACCTTCTGGGCTTTCCGATTCAATAGCTTTTGTGCTGCTATTAATCAACTTATAAACACGTTCGCAAGCTTCGTTGTATTCTTGCTCAGTCTTTAAAATTTTAGTTTTCATATGTTATAGTTTTCGCATCTATCTTATCATATTCCGTGTGAGTGCCAAACCACACGATAAAAATAATTTTAAGTTTGTATTCAATATCAGTAATTAAACGATAATCATTTCCTTTTATATTAAAAACAACTCTTTTTGAGCTAATTATACTGGCATTACCAAACTTCGTTTTTAATTGATTCGCATTATCCCAAGATGAAAACCTAACTTCATAAACCCAAGCCTTTAAAGACTCTTCTGCTTGTTTATATTTACTAAGCTTACAATATGTGGCCAAGGTTTTTTCCTTTATGATTCTCATACCATCCAAAGTTAATAAATGTTACCAAATTAGGTAACGTTATTAAGATAAATTGCGCCGTGGTTGTGCCAACGGCCAACCACCTTTTGGCTGACTATAGTCCTCCTTTCCGCCAAAGGCGGACAGGTGCAACGAGGACTATAGAGAAAGGCGATTGTATCACCATAGATGTGAGCCTCCGTCCCTGCTGGAATATTGGGATTACAAATCCCCTTTATCGGGGTTCGAGATTGCGAATCTCGAACAGGTCGAGATAAATGATAAGTGATGGCCTGTCATCTTCACTTTGCCGTGGTTGGCCGAATGTAGTAATGCCGTGGTTGTGCCAGCGGCCAACCACTTCTTGGCCGTATGTAGTATTTCGAATTTATTTATTTGACGAAATAGCTAAATATGGGTAGAAAATTTCCCAATAAATAAATATAAAACATAAATTGATAAAATATAGGTTTAGAATACATGCAAATATTTCAATAAAAGCATAAAAAAATAGGTCATATGGTAAATTTTTGTCATTGAAATTATTTTTTAAATAAAGCTGTAAATCCCTAATAATTAGTAAATTAACAAACGAGCGAAAAGTATGATATGAAGATTGATTTTTTTACAATCCTGAACCAACATTTTCTCTATTTTTTGAATCCTGACTCAATTATCAATGCATGAAATATTAGTTTAATATAAATCTAAAAGGATTTATTCTCATTGCGATTAGCATAATTATTAGGTCAATATTTTACTTTTTACATAATATATTACCCATGTATTGATTCATTTGATAATATTTAAATAATATTATTAATATTCTCCTAAAACACATTTTTTAATTATGGGTCTATCATTATTGGATTAATTAAAATAGGTTTGATGTAGATATTATGTTCTACTTAACCTAATTATTACTATGCTCAAAACATTACTCATCAATCTAATGCTCTTTCCGCTTGCCATTGGCATATCCATGGCGCAGGAAAAAGTGGTCAGTGGAACGGTCAGCTCCGCAGCAGATGGTTCTGCACTTCCGGGTGTCAACGTGCTCATTAAAGGAACTTCCGTTGGTTCTATTACAGATGTAGACGGAAAGTACAGTCTAAACGTGCCAGCAAATGGCAAATTCATAGTATTCAGCTACATAGGATTTATGTCTGAAGAAATTGACATTGCCGACAGATCTGTCATTAATATGCAAATGACAGCAGATATCAAGGAGCTTACGGAGATAGTCGTTACTGCATTTGGTATCGAGCGCGAATCCAAAGCACTTGGCTACACCGTGCAGGAAGTAAAAGGTGAAAGCTTGATTGAGGCACGTGCCCCAAACGTGGCCAATGGTCTTTCAGGAAAAATCGCTGGTCTTACCATAACTTCAAACGGCGGTCCTGGTAGTGGTTCCAATATTTTGATCAGAGGGGTATCTTCATTATCAGGAAATAACCAACCCCTGATCGTTGTAGATGGTGTTCCTATGGATCAAAACGATGATAAACAATTTGGTGGTGGTATTTCTGAAATTAGTCCAGACAACATCAAAGACATTTCTGTACTAAAAGGAGCCAACTCAGCAGCCTTATACGGATCAAGAGCTGCCAACGGGGTTATCCTCATTACCACCAAAAACGGAAAAGGAACAAAGGGTATCGGCATAGATTACAATGCCAATATGACCTTTGAAAGGCCATGGATAAAGCCAAAGTTCAATGACATTTATGGAGGTGGAAATGGTTACAGAACCTGGTATAATGATGGATGGAGCGGTGGAATTTCTGATCCAACTCAAATAGAACAATACAGAGCTGCTTATGGACCAAATGCACCGTTATCAGGTACGGCAGGGACAGATGAAAGCTGGGGGCACCCAATGGACGGCCGTTTGGTAAGACATTGGTGGGTCAGGTACTGAAGTGGCACCCCTCACTCCACAGCCCAACAACTGGGAAGAGTTCTGGTCAACAGGCCAGTCTATGACGCACAACATAGCACTTTCCGGAGGCAACGATCAAGGCTATTTTCGTCTTTCAATGGGCAGGTTAAGCCAGCAGGGAATTTCTTACAACAACGACTTTTATAGAAATAACTTCCGTATCAATTCGGGCTATGACCTTACCAGAAAGCTGACAGTTGCGCTCTCTGGTGAATACATCAAATCCGGAGCGGACAACCGAAGTTTTACACAAGGTCAGCAGTTTATTTGGTCTCACAGACATATTTCATGGGATCAGCACCGCAACTACAGAGATTATGAAGATGTGCATATCCAACGTGCTTTGCCAGGTAGATTGCCCGATAACGATCCGCCCAACTGGCAGCATACATTCTTTACCAATCCGTTTTACATAGCTGATAATCTGCCATTGTCAAACGAAAAAGACAGGCTACTAGGCAACATTACACTTACCTATGAAGTAACGCCTAAGCTTAATGTACTTCTTCGTTCGGGTACCGATATCTGGACTGACACAAGAATAAATGTGTTGGCTTTTGACAGGGTTAGAAATGGCAACCGAACTCCAGGACGTTTTTCTGAAGAAGTTCTTCGCAGGCAAGAAAGCAACAGCGATATGATCGTTACCTACAATACCAATATAGGTAGTGACTTCAATGTAAATATTCAAGGTGGTGGTATACATCGTACAAATCAATATAAGCGCAACTTTTTTAGAGTTGGAGAGCTGGTTGTAGATGGTATTTATAATGCTGCCAACTCGGTGCCTAGCTTGAACGTCATTGAAAGCGAAATCGCAACTTCAGAAGTACAAAGCTTATTTGGTGCCGCTCAATTTGGTTGGAGAAATTCTATATTTCTTGATGTAACGGCCAGAAATGACTGGGCTAGTACCCTTCCTCCTGATGCCCGCTCATACTTCTATCCTTCGGCCTCTTTGAGTGCAGTGGTTACCGATTTATTCGAAATCAACAGCTCTGTACTCTCATTTGCAAAACTTAGAGCTGGATTGGCACAGGTAGGTAACGATACAGATCCTTACCGACTTGCTCAGACATTTTTGGCGCAAGGAAGCTGGAATGGTAGTATACCGCAGTTCTCGGATAACCCAACATTAGCTAATTCAAGCTTAAAGCCTGAGATTACTACAGGGCTTGAGTTAGGAGCTGATTTAAGATTCTTCAACGGTCGTGTTTCCTTAGATGTAACTTATTATGAACAAAGCTCGATTAACCAAATTCTTGACATAGAATTGTCAAAGTCAACGGGCTACGACCGTCGAATTATTAATGCCGGTGAAGTTCAAAACAGAGGTATTGAAGTAATGCTGGGCGCCACTCCTATCAAAACAGCCAAAGGATTTACATGGGATGTGATGCTCAACTTTGCTCGCAACCGCAATAAGGTGATTGAACTTACTGATGGTTTGACATCATATACCATAGCTGCACAGAGAGGACTCACCTCTGAGGCTAGAATAGGCCAACCATTTGGCACCTTGTACGGTGTTGGATTTGAACGCGCTCCAGATGGTCAAATGATCCTCGATAATGGTCTACCTAGAATTTCTACAGAGCAAAGAATCTTGGGTAATGTGCAACCAGATTGGACAGGTGGTTTCCTTAACACTTTCAGCTATAAAGGCATTGTGCTAACTGCCCTCGTGGATATTCGAATCGGTGGAGATATATTCGATGAAGGTACAGGTACTGGACGATGGACAGGCCAATATGCTGAAACTGCTGTTGGAAGAGAAGAAGGGGTAATAGGCAAAGGTGTAAAAGAAATTGTTTCAGGGGATGGGTCTTTGAGCTACGTGCCAAACGATGTAATTGTAAGTGCAAGCCAGTATTATGGTTATAATAACCCACGTCGTTTTCATGAAGCATCCATTTACGATGCTAGTTATGTGAAACTCCGCGAATTGTCCTTGGGCTATCAATTACCCACATCATTATTAGGTAATACATTTATCCAAACAGCCAAAGTTTCTTTGGTAGGCCGCAATGTATTGATGCTCTTTAAAAACACCCCACATGTAGATCCTGAATTTGACAGACTCGGTGGCAATGCGCAAGGTTTTGGTTATGGCGAGTTACCTAGCTCCAGAAGCTTAGGTATGAACATTTCACTCACCTTCTAATAGTCAAACACAACTTTTAAATACTAGGGAAATGAA
>DAIQNU010000266.1:0-5281 GCA_036788235.1 Cyclobacteriaceae bacterium | reverse complement strand
ACAAATTGGATAGCTCCTTGATTATTTTTTAGTCGGTTTGTAGTGTTAGTCTTTCTAAATTTTCCAGCCCATGCCCAAACATCGCCATACATTCGTTTGTGTAAATTGCATATAAATTTTTCGGTAAAAATGGCATCGGCTTTTATCGATCTGCTAAAAACCCACTGCATAGCCTCTTCAATATTGTGTTGTTCATATTCATCCAACTCTTCTCGAGTTGCTATGGTAGGGATCAGCAAACCTTCTTTTTCATCTTCATCTAATGGAGTTTGTCCTTTTTGGTATTCTGAGTCTAATCCCATAAAGCTTTAGGTAATTCTCTTTTGATAATTATCGTCCGCTCTTCAATCGCTTTCTTTAGTCGCTGATTCGTATTTTCCTGATCTTCAAGTTTCATGGTATTTGAAGTTCGGAAAACTATTTTTTCAGCTAGTGAGCGAGCTTTTTTGTCAATGTATTTTCCTAATGATCCATCCATTGGAACAAAGCCATACACAAGTTCCATGTCTAAAGCCCTTGCAGTTTCTCTTAATGATCTAAGTGTAATTGATCCTTCTTTTTCCCTCATCTCAATTTCCTGTACACTTTGTTTGGTCATTTTCAATTTGCTTGCCAGTTGCTGTAATGACATACCAAGTGCTAGTCGAATGGCTCTAATCCAACCCGTTGGAGGATTAGGTAATTCACGAGCATGGGAAAAACGCTTTACTCTGGATTCAAGTTGATCTATTTGAATTTTATTCTTATGCATATTGTCAAGCTTTAACCTGATATTAACCTATCAAAGGTAAGGCTATAACTTGACTTAAGCAAATTATTAATCTGGCTATAACCTGACTTTAAAATTAAATATTTCAGGAAATGGATTGACTTAATTTTGAATAGTTAACATTATTTAAAAGGTTCCTGTTTTTCACCGTGAAAAATAAGGCATGGCTATTTGCTATCCGAATTTTGAAAATGCAACTATTCGCTCAAGCCAATTGCAAAACATTATGATATCACTGCGCCTTAGTGTTGAAAATAGCTGGTTGTGGGATTTATTTCATTATAATAAAACGGTGCCAATTTTTAATCAGATAGCAAGCTTTTTAAGAACTAACATAGTCGAATGACAGGCTATGAACCCTAATATAGTCGATGGCTTCAGGAGTCAGGAATCGATATGCCAACAGGTAGATTCAACAGAAACTCTAAACTACTACGCACTCAGAGCACATCATCACAACTTGATTTTTATGCAGGGTTACTTCTTACTCCTTCTATTCTATCAGGATACACATTTACCAATTTATAGCCTTCATGAAATTCCAAAATATCTTTCCAATTTTTAGTCAATAGTTGATGGAAATCCTTTATTTACAATTTCCAATCTTAATATGTATGACTTTGGGTGGAGGTTCAGAAATTAGCATGCGATTCTGAAAATCTGATTCTTTCGTTATTATTGTTAATCCTTTCTCTTTGGCATAATCCCAGATTTGATTATTTGTCCATGTGTCATTAACATCAATTTGATGAATGTAATCTGGATTGTTCCATAATGAAAAGTAATATGGAAGATTGACGTCAATTAAAAAATTTGCCATTAGGCAACTGATTTGACTGAGAAGCTATTATTCATGTGTATATAATTTGTTTTTTAAAGGACACATGGAATTCGCATCAAATTTTCATCAACAGGTTGGTAAAATTCGGTCTCGAATATTTATGCTCATTTAATAAGTTTAGAGGCAAATTCTAAAGAAGCCTTAATGTCCTCTTCTTCCAAATTTGCATATTGGTGCAGGATATCTTCATGAGAATCGCCTGACGCCAAAAATTCAAGAATTGTCTGAACAGCAATTCTCTTTCCACGGATTGTTGGTTTTCCGTTACAAATATTAGGGTCAAATGTGATTCTTGATACTAAATTGCTCATTTCCAAATATAGATCTGTTAGCCTCAATACGTAATCAGTTATTTAATAGTTTTTTTGCCCATATAGCCTAATGCACGGCTAATTGCATTGGCTTGTTAAAAAAATTTGGTACTACTTTAATCTTAATTTGCTAGGCTTAAACCAATCTGAAAAGGTGGTTGGCCGTTGGCACAACCACGGCACAGGATCTTTGCAGGGGAAAATGGGGTGTGAACTAGGGTGTAAAGCTTAGATATAATCCGCATTTTAATCAAACGTAGGTTCATGCGGTATAGATTCATTGCATTTGTCAGTGCCTGTTTTTTCATTTCTAAGTTCAATCAATGCCTTTCTTGGTAATACATCGAATCTTTCCGAATCCCTTAGTTTCTCATCAATTTGTTCGATTGTCAAAGTTGAAAATTTGTCTTTCCAACGACTTAACCTATTACGTTCATCGTCTAAAAGGATTTGAGTGTTTTCATACCATTTTCCAATTGAAGGCCACAATGAATATTTAACCTCAGAGGGCTCAATAGGAAATTCCTCCTTCCTGATTAAAATTGAACTGATATTGAACTCCTTATTGTCTTTAGTTTTAATCCTTATGAAGGAATAGTTGGACCATCCGGTTGCCAAACGCATCATTTTATCAACTTTGTTTTTATGATAAATTGGGAGATATAGTAAAACCGCTAATTCAGAATAGCGATAAATAAACTCTCGATCTTTTTTGATTTTTATGATCTCATTAAGTTTATCGATTTCCAATTCTACACCCTTGTTTGAATTGTGGTGAATCAAATGCATAATCAAAGTTGGGATAATTTTGGTCAATAAATAGAGTCCTAGTGTAAAGGTAAATCCTAGTTTAAATGAAATCACAAAATCTAATGCTTTGATAAAGTGTAGGAAGAGGATTACTCCAACTATAATGATGGGGAGTTCATACAAATCTCGGATCAGATACTTCAGTGAATTTCTTATTTCTTTTTTATTGATTTTGTATCTAAATTTCACTTTGCTAATAGTAAATTGACGCACTAATTCTTAGATACACCGAATTGTCTCTGATATTAATTTAATGTCCTAAGATAAATAATTTTACGAAACCTCCGTAGTTTCCTTTTTATTCAATAATTACAAAGTCTACCTTTTGCTCTTTTCCTAGTATTTCAACCAGCATACAGAAAATATACGACAAAAATCAACAAATATTAGAATAAAAACTCACCCAAACCTTTTCAATCAATCCCCACCAAGGCTCTGATGTATTGTTGTCTTTCGAAATATTCGGGCAGGCTGACGTTTTTCTGGCTCATTTTGCCCCTGAAGTCGTCTATGGAAAAATAGTGGTTTTCTTGCATCCACTTTTCAAGGTCTTGCAGTATAATACCGATCTGGCCGAGTCCATGCAGGTACAGGGTGGAGCAAATTTCTACTGCTTTGGCGCCAACCAGCAATTGCTTGATAACAGCCTC
The DNA here is from genome assembly GCA_036788235.1 of Cyclobacteriaceae bacterium. Taxonomy (GTDB): domain Bacteria; phylum Bacteroidota; class Bacteroidia; order Cytophagales; family Cyclobacteriaceae; genus JAFIEV01. The sequence goes on along the minus strand of DAIQNU010000266.1, from coordinate 1,900 downwards.
TGCATCGTGTATGCCTGTATTGGCCACAAGGCTACAGCCAATGCGCTGGTAAAGAATGGATATCCACCGCAAGGTATTTGACATCTCGGCAGGATTGCTGAATTTGTTCTTCGAAACCAGCTCCATGCGCTTGATGTCAATATCACTTTGGTAAAAACGATTGAACAAAACCAAGGCCGAAGCACCACTTTTTCGCAGGCGCTTGGCGATTCTGGGCATGGATGTGTAGTATGGCCCCAGCTTGACGGCCACAGGTATATTTACATAGTGCTTTACACTGGAGACAATGTCGCAAACATGGTTTTCGATTTTTAAGGGGTCTTCTTCAAAATCTTTGGGCATGACGGCAATATTCAACTCTATGGCATCGGCACCGGCTGCTTCTACAAACTTGGCAAATTCTATCCATTTGGTATTGCTCACACAGTTTAGGCTAGCAATAATTGGAATATCGGTAATCTCCTTGGAGCGTTCGATGGTTTTCAGGTAATTATTCGCCTCGGAATCTGAACCAATTCTTTGCATATATTCCAGCTCCTCGGGATGGTACACTGGCACTGAGTTATCAATAAGGCTGTTGACATCAGCGGCTATCTGCTCTTCGAACAGCGACTTCAAAACCACCGCCCCTGCTCCATGATCGGCACAGCGCTTCACCCCTTCTGCACTCCCACTGAGGCCGCAACTTGAAACGATAATCGGGTTCTTAAGATTAAGACCCATGTAATTGATACCAAGATTGATCATAATGAAGTGGTTTATTAATTAAACAATGCCAGCAAAACCCATGAAAGCCATGGACAACAAACCTGCAACCAACAAAGCTGCCGGTACCCCTTTCATCCCTTTTGGGATGTCCATCAAGTCAAGATGCTCACGAATACCCGAGAATATCCAGATGGCCAGTGTAAAGCCCATGGCATTGGCTACGGCAAAAACAACACTTTGCACCAGATTCATGTCGTTTTGAATGACCAGAATTGCCACTCCGAGTATGGCGCAGTTGGTAGTAATCAAAGGTAAAAAAACACCCAGCGCCTGATACAACGCCGGACTAATTTTTTTTAATATTATTTCAACCATCTGCACCAATGAGGCTATCACCAATATGTACGTAATGGTTTGCATATAGGTAATGTCCAACGGAACAAGAATGAAATGTTGAATGATGTAGGTAACTATGGTGGCCAGCGTCATTACAAACATGACAGCTCCGCCCATGCCTACAGAAGTACTTACCTTGCCCGAAACCCCCAGAAAAGGACAAATGCCAAGAAACTGCGCCAGTACTATATTGTTGACAAAAATGGCTGAAAATACGATGAGAAAATATTCCATAGCTCTGTCTTAAATTTTTACACAATACGCTTTTGGTATTGATTGATAATGGCAATGAGGAAGCCCAATGCAATAAAAGCCCCGGGTGCCAGCACAAATACAAGTATGCCGTCGGCCTCCACAAACTTGTAACCGAATATGGAGAAGCTGCCGAGTATTTCGCGTACAGACCCCAGCAGCACCAGAGCAAATGAAAAACCCAGTCCCATGCCTATGCCATCGAGGACGGCCTTTCCAGTGGTGTTTTTCGAAGCAAATGCTTCCGCCCTGCCAAGTACCAAGCAATTGACTACGATTAGTGGTATAAACAAGCCCAGTTGTTCATGGAGTGCGGGAAGATATCCTGCCATCACCAGATCTACCACGGTCACAAAGGAAGCAATAATCACGATAAAAGCTGGAATACGAACCTTGTCCGGAATTAGGTTTTTTATCAATGAAACCACCAGATTGGACATGAGCAATACGAATGTAGTGGCCAGCCCCATTCCTAGTCCGTTGATGGCGGTGGAGGTAACACCCAGGGCAGGGCACATACCCAGCAACTGCACGAATATTGCAT
>DAIQNU010000265.1:310-5290 GCA_036788235.1 Cyclobacteriaceae bacterium | reverse complement strand
AGCATCCTGAAATCAAGCATGGTGAGATCAAGGTAGGCTTTACACCTGATGAAGAAATAGGCAGAGGTGCTGACCTGTTTGATGTGGCAAAATTCGGAGCCGAATATGCCTACACCATCGATGGTGGCCAAATCGGCGAACTTGAATACGAAAATTTCAATGCGGCAGTAGCCACTATAGAAATTCAAGGCAGAAATGTGCATCCGGGCACAGCCAAAAATCAAATGATAAATGCATTGCACCTGGCCATGGAACTCAATGCCATGCTCCCTGCCCAACAAAGACCTGAATATACTGCTGGTTACGAAGGCTTTTATCACTTAATAGATCTTTCAGGAGAGGTAGAACACAGCAGCATGCGCTACATCATCCGAGATCACGATAGTGCGAAATTCTCACAAAAAAAGGATTGGATAACTAATGTCGTGAATCTGCTCAACCAGAAATACAACGGAAGGATAAAACTTGAAATAAAAGACCAGTACTACAACATGCGCGAAAAGGTAGAGCCTGTAATGCACATTGTAGACACAGCAGAAGAAGCCATGAAGATTTGTGGTGTAAAGCCGATAATAAAGCCGATTCGTGGTGGCACTGATGGATGCAGGCTCTCGTACATGGGTCTGCCCTGCCCCAATATATTTGCAGGTGGGCACAATTTTCATGGCAAATATGAATTCATTCCTGTACCTTCCATGCACAAAGCCGTGGAAGTAATCACTAAAATTTGTGAGTTAGTTGCCTTAAAAGCGCAGAATTAAAAATACAATAAGTGATACTAAAATGATTTTTTACTGCACGCCAGTATGAGATTTTTGTAGTATCGTTCTTATTAATCGCTTATCAGGTTGCAAAAAATACGCTGAACCAAGTTTACCATATGGAAGAAGTAAATCTAAAAAGCATAGCTAAGGAACTTGGTATCTCTATTTCTACGGTATCGCGTGCCTTGAGAGACCACCCTGATATAAAGGCATCGACAAAAAAGGCTGTGATCGAATTGGCAGAAAAGCTGGAATACGAGCCCAATCAACTGGCTTACCAACTCCTAAAGCGACGCAGCAATACCATAGGTGTGGTGCTGCCAAAAATTCATTATCCACTTTATGCTCAGGCTATTTCCGGGATCGAAGAAGTCGCTGAAAAAATGGGCTTTCAGATTTTACTTTGTCAGAGCAATGAAAATTATGAAAATGAAATTCGACAGATCAACAGCTTGTTAGTTTCCCGGGTTTCTGGTGTTATCATTTCTGTGACCAACACTACAAAAAAGTACGATCACCTCAAAAAGGTTCAAAATAAAAATATACCCTTGGTGCTGTTTAACAGGGATTGTGAAGAATTAACATGCTCCAGGGTGATCATCGACAACCGAAAAGCAGCTTATAAAGCAGTAAAGTATTTAATCGAAAAGGGCAGCAAAAAAATAGCCTATATAGGCGGTCCTGCCAATTTGCAAATAAGTCAAATCAGATTGACTGGCTATAGAGATGCACTGAAAGAAAACAAGCTTGAAGAGACAATTGGATTTGTACGGCATGTAGATTTTAGTCGTGCTGCTATGGATTCAGAAATCATTGAGTTATTGTCTAGCGATAAGATCCCGGATGCTATAATCACCTACAGTGATCAAATTGCGCAGTTGGTGCTTTTTCATGCCAAAAAACTTGGTATCAAAATTCCTGAGCAGCTAAAAATAATTGGCTTTAATAATGAACCTGTTAACGAATTGCTGGAACCAAGCTTGAGCTCAATAGCCCAACCCGCCTATTCTATGGGTAAAATGGCTGCCGAACTTGTTTTTAAAGAGCTTGAAAGCACACGATTTGCCTATGAAAAAATTGTACTTGAAAGTGAGTTGGTCAAGAAAGGTACGGCTTGATTCAATTTTTTAGGTGGGGATTTGATTGATTAAATCAATCTTTCAATATCACTAAAATTTAATAAATATCTCTTTAAAGCTCAATCCGACACGGATGCAAGAGCGTGAAAGGCCGTTTTTTGGAGCTTTTTAAAAATTCATCAGCCCCAACTCAATACTCAACTTCTACCGGCATGCCTGAAACAGCAGATGCATACATGGCCTCTTCGACTTTTAGATTTGCCATGTAATCATTGAGCCGGGTCTCCAATTGTGCATTGCCCAGCATTGCATCTACAAAATGCTGCTGAAATGCATACACACTGTCGCCACAAAATCCAACTTTACTGGGCTTATAAACTACTTCCTTTTCTGGTTGACCTAATGTTTGTTGGGTTATTTTACCATCTCCATACAATCTTATTGTGCCTTTTGACCCATCGATCACCATTTCACCAAAGGTATATCGAGGCTCTTGATAGTTGGGTTCATTATACCTGTTTGCCTCCAAAATGGCGGTGATTCCATTGTCAAAATCGAAAACTGTAAGCGCAAAATCCTCTCCTTTTATGACATTATTCAGCCTTTTTGTTTTCGTATAAACGCTCTTTACCACCCCGGCCAAAAACCGGAAGGTATCCACAAAATGAATGCCTGTTTCGTGAATCAACAAGCGAGGCATTTCTCTAAAATAAGGTTGTCGTCCCAGATAAGCATCTTGCCCCCAACCATCGCCCATTCGCATTCTAAATGCCATGCTAAACACCTGATCACCAATAACATGTTGATCTAGCATGATTTTAATTTGGCGATACCAGGGCTGAAACCTCCAGTTTTCATGCACAGCAAATATGACCTTTTGCTTCGCCATATACTGCTGCATTTCTAAAGCCTGTGCAATATCGGGTGCCAGGGGTTTTTGGCAAATAATGTGGACGCCTCGTTCAGCGGCTATTTTAGCAATGGCAAAATGACTCGCTGGTGGTGTAATGATGTCTATGAAATCAGGATTTTCTTTTTCCAGCATCTCAGTAACATCACTATAAACATTTGGAATATTGTATTTTTCCGCTATTTCCATCGCTTTAAGCAAATCCGTATCGCATACAGCCAATAGCGCTACCGACTCAAGCCTATTCCATGCGTCATAATGAAATTGACTAAAATATCCGGCACCCACACATACACCTTTCAGCTTTTTCACTTGCATTATTTTTATAAAGTAAATATACGGTCTTCAACCACTTTCCACGCCATCAAATCAAACCCAATTAACAAATCAATATTCATGCAAAGCTTTATCTGGCCTGGCCTGCACCCACAATGCTATGGCTAACACATTTAATACTGTCCCGATGATAAAAAAAGTATCTGAAGATCCGGTCCAAATAAGCAAATAAGGAAAAGCAAGGGAAGTAATGAAGCTCCCAAGGTTACCAGCCATATTCATAGTTCCAGACACTGCACCGGCATTCTTTCGACCAATATCTACACAAAAAGACCAGGACGGACTTAAAGTCATATCGGCGCCAAATATAGCTATGGATAAAAACAAAATGGCCGTAATGGGTGTGGACATAAACAAACTTCCAATAAGGCCGATAGCTGCCAGGGTAAAACCTGTGATGGCAGGAATTTTCCTACTACCTGACCAATTGCCTGTCTTATAAATTTTGTCTACCCAGTATCCCGAAAAGTAATTCCCTGCTGCACCTGCAAGGAGCGGCACCGAAGAATAAAATCCTGCTTCTACTAATTCGAGATTATAGGTATCTCTGATGTGTGAAAACATCCAGGTAAGGCAGAAGAAAAAAGTAAAATTGCTCGCAAAATACTGCCCGATGGCTAGCCACATATTTTTTGAACTGGCCAAAATATTTAAAGTGAGATTTTCACTGGTTACTGGCCCGCTTTGCTGTCTGTTTTTTATAATAAATTCCTTTTCTTCATCCGAAATTGACTTATGCGTTTCAGGGCTGTCACGGAACCAAAGATACCAGGCGATGGCCCATCCAAACCCAATTAAACCAAGAATGATAAAAGACATTCGCCAGCCCACCACCGCGATAAGCCATGCTATCACAGGCAAGGAAAATGCTGCACCCAATCGCGAACCGGAGAAATTTATACCAGTCACTATACCTCTTTCCTGAATAGGAATCCATGAAAAGGATGCTCGTGCCATTCCCGGAAAAGCTCCGGCCTCTCCTATTCCAAACAAAAATCTGCAAACAAATAATGATATGTAGTTCCAAGCCAAGCCAGTAAGTGCTGTAAAGAGCGACCAAAAACTCACTACGGCGCTAAGCACTACCCGGGCGCCAAATTTATCGGCCAATATCCCCGACGGGGTTTGAGCCAAAGCATAACCAAGTGCAAAAATCGACATTACCCAGCCCATTTGGGTGTCGCTTAATCCAAGGTCAGATGCAATAGGCTCTTTGGCAATAGATATATTAATACGATCTATGTACAATAGCAATGAGAGGAGAAAAGTCCCCAAAACAAAAAAGTATCTCTTTGGGATTAGATGACCCATAATTCTTTTACTGTTTAGTAAATTAGTTTTTGAAAAGTGTCGAAAAGGGCATTATTACTGCCCACATTTCCCGGAAACACAATGTATGGCACGCCAGGAAATTTGCTCTGATCGTCGGGCTTCCAAACAGGGATGCCGGGTAAAATCTGCCCTAATACCATGGCTCTTTTTATTTGCAAAGCCTTGGTGGCAATGTCGCTGGAGGTAATGCCTCCTTTGGCTATGATAAAACCCGGCTCAACGGTAATGTTGGAAACAATATCAACTACACCTTGTGAAACTTCATTGACAATACCCAGGCTTTGTTCTTTGCTTTGACTGCTGACCAACTTACGGCTCGTATATAAAACTACATGCCTTCCAGCCTGTAAATGCTCATTGGTCAACTTGGCTTTTTTATCAATTTCTGTCTTTCTGACTGATGGTTCAATTAGTTTTGTAACTTCAATTTCTATGGAAACCAAATCCTTTAAGACTAGCAATGGCTCAAGTTGGGCGGAGGTTTTTGGCACATAAGATCCTACGATTATCAAGCCGGGATTTCCGGAAACTTTTAACTCACCTTTTTGAAACACGGCTT
>DAIQNU010000265.1:0-300 GCA_036788235.1 Cyclobacteriaceae bacterium | reverse complement strand
TACGATCCATGCCACTGTAGGCAGGAACAAAAGAAGCTGCCGTTCGAAACAAAAAATTTATTTCTTTTGACTCAGCCTGTTTTATTCCTGCCAAGGCCACTTGCAAATCAGTATAATCAGTGGCATTTACAATTAAAACTTTTTTTGTCCGGTTTTCTATGATTTTATTGGTGATAAAAGCGGCACCATGTACCCGAATGTCTTCAATGCTAATATCAAATATTTGATCTCTAGCTAAACTACCAGCTGATTTCTCTATAGCCCAATCATAGAGATTACTGTTAGAATAGCCAAAACTGC
>DAIQNU010000264.1:0-5338 GCA_036788235.1 Cyclobacteriaceae bacterium | reverse complement strand
ACATAATCTCCCCAGATATAGTATCGGCCAGTCATATGATCTATCTTGGATATTTTATCTGTTAAGAGCGAAATGTCATCCATCGTAAATTTGACTTGTCGACCTACGCCTTTTCCTTTATGCGGAATGCTTGTTTTGCCCGGCCTTACGTATATGGCATTGGTTGCATCATCCCTAAATTGATATTCTACTCCCTTTTGAAATCCGGTGCCAAAACCTAGTAATATGATGAGCAAAAAGATCCCCCAAGCTACGCTAAATGCAGTAAGCAAAGTCCTGACTTTATTTTTTTGAATGGTGTGCCATATCTCTTGCCAGGTATCCAGTTCAAACATTATAGCAATATTTAATTTTTAAACAAGGGCGAAATTATTATCAAGTATTAATCCGTCTTTTAGGCGAATTACCCTTTGGGTTTGCGCGGCTATATCATTTTCGTGCGTCACGATTACTACAGTTTTTCCAAGTGCATTCACATCTTTGAATATGTTCATTACTTCATCTGAAGTTTGTGAGTCAAGCGCACCTGTTGGCTCATCTGCCAATATTACCTTTGGATCTGAGATTAAAGCCCTTGCAATGGCAACTCTTTGCTTTTGCCCACCTGACATTTCAGAAGGTAAATGCAATGCCCAGTCTTTTAGTCCTACTTTGTCAAGATATTCCATAGCCAATATATTCCGCTTTTTTCTGCTTACCTTTTGATAGTATAGCGGCAAGGCTACGTTTTCCATGGCATTTTTAAAACTTAGTAAATTAAATGACTGAAAAACAAACCCCAAAAATCGGTTTCTATAATTGGCTGCTTTGGTCTCATTTAAATTTTTAATGAGCGTATTGGCTAGTATATATTCACCCGAATTGTAATCATCAAGAATGCCAAGGATATTTAATAAAGTAGATTTGCCAGAACCAGAAGAACCCATTATTGAGACTAATTCACCTTCATTGATTGATAGGTCAATACCTTTCAAAACCTCAAGCGACTGTTTCCCAACCTTGTAGGACTTCCTTATCTGTTTAATTTCTATCATAATGCTCCATTACTTTGGATGGCTTTGAATGCTTGGTCTTCCCTAACCTGTTATTTATCTGTAAATAATTTTGGCCAACTAAAACGATAAATGAAATATAGTGTAAGTAAATTTTTTTTGAGGAATTGTGTAATGAAATTTACACGACTGGTTAAATCATATAAAAATAGAGCTTTCATGTATTTTAAAGGTTTTCAGATCACCAGCAAGCTGAAGCAAACTTCTGGTACCTGCCTTTAAAATCCATGGGTGTGTTTGTGGGTATAATGATGTGAATCATTCTTTGGCTGAAGAGGGATTTAAGGGTGCGGCTTAAGCCCGCCCCCAATGAATCCAGTCGGGGTCAGATTGACCAATACAGGTTAGGAAGCTTAGTGCCTTGGCTAGCTTTTCAAAGCGTCGAAGACGCTAGTAAATTTTAGTTGTAGTAGAAAGAAGTAGAGAATGGTTCGTGCCAGCGAGAATTGGCAGAGCAATATCAAAACTTCCGGTCATGGGTTTTGATTTCGCTGGCATTTAATACAACGCTTCGATAAGCTTCAAATACCAACACTATGGCAAGTATTAAAAGAATAAAGGAGGTAATACCGATTGCATTTAGACCGCTTTGATACACCAATTGACCCAATGCCCAAATGGTCATGCCAAGCATAAAAACCATTGGAATAAAAATAAAGGTGGTTTTTTTACCGGTTTTCTTTTGCCAAACATACACCACCAACAATGCCAGCCCGGCCAGCAATTGATTGGTAGAACCGAATACAGGCCAGACTGCTTTCCAGGCAGGTATAGGCACACCTTGAGAATCGTAAATGGTGATAAAAGTAAATATGAAAGGTGGCAGCAATGTGATTAGCGTGGATATGTACCTTGAGGCTCGTCCTTTCATATCAAACAATTCTTCAAAAATATATCTGGCTAGTCTTGTAGAGGTATCAAGTGTAGTGAGCAAAAACGTGGAAACAGCCAAAATGCCGAAGGACATGCCAACTTCAAAAGGGATGCCGAGGATGGCCAGGAAGTTGCCCATACCCGATCCAAAGACGATCAAAGGAGGTTTTGAGATAAGGTCATCTCCACTTAGCAACATCGAAACAGTGATCAGGGCAATGACAGCCACAAGACCTTCTATTAGCATAGCGCCATAACCTACCTTGCGCGCATCAGTTTCTTTATTTAGCTGTTTTGAAGTGGTACCTGAAGCCACAATCGAGTGAAACCCAGAGCAGGCACCGCAGGCTATTGTAATAAACAAAATTGGAAATAATGTTCCTTTATCAATGTCAGACCAGGTGGTAAAGGCTGGGTATTGCATGTCGAAGCCTCCAAACAAGATGCCTATAAAAGCACCTCCAATTGATGCATACAACAAAAATGAAGATAAAAAATCTCTAGGTTGTAGTAAGACCCAAACCGGCGAAATGGCGGCAATAAAAGCGTATATGATTAACAAAGTGTTCCATCCGCGGCCTGGATTATTATTGAAAAAATCAGGCAATATTTGATTGTCGATAGGATAGACGTGCCCTAACCAAACACTGCCAAATACCAATGGAACAAAGATAAATGAGGCCAATAACAAAGGGACTTTGAGTCTATAAAGTACCAGACCAAATATAATGGCCAAAAATATAAATGAAAGAGAAGAAGTAGCGACTTCTGGATGTTCTATAAAAGTGGATGAAGTAAGATCAACAAATACGATTAAGATGTAAATCATCGTCAGCCATATAAATACCAGGAAAAGCTTGTAGGCCATAGGGGTCATAAAACTATGTGCGATTTCAGCTATTGACCTTGCTTTATGTCTTATGGATGCCATTAATGAAGCGTAATCATGTACACCGCCTACGAATATCGACCCCAAGACGATCCACAATAAGGCCGGTAACCAACCAAAAGCAGCGGCACCTATGATGGGGCCAACGATTGGCCCAGCCCCAGCAATAGATGAAAAATGATGACCAAGTAATACGGCAGTTTTAGTGGGAACCCGATCTACACCATCATATTCAGTATGGCTTGGTGTAGGGTTATTGTCATCGACCTCAAAATGCCTTTCCAAAAACCGGCCATAGATGCGATAGGCAAGGAAAAAAAGTAGTGCTGAAGAAAGAAAAATTAAGCTAACCATTCTAAATTTTTCTCAAATATGCAGAAAATGAGTTAAAATAAAAATGCACAGATGGATTAACACCTGTGCATTATTTCTTCATTTTAACTCAAAAACAGCAATGAGAATATTACTTACTAGAGACTTGAGGTAATGGCTTCTTTGTGAATTTTTTTAACCAATCCTTGCAATACATTTCCGGGGCCTGATTCAATAAACTCGGTGGCGCCATCTGCTACCATTTGTTGTACAGATTGAGTCCAACGCACTGGAGCAGTTAATTGCACTATCAAATTGGTTTTTATATCTTCAATCTCTGTTGCAGCTTTAGCAGTGGCATTTTGATATACCGGGCAAATGGGTTTTCTAAAGTTGGTCGCCAAAATAGCTGCTTCCAGATTAGCACGAGCCGACTCCATTAAAGGAGAATGAAAAGCACCCCCAACTTGTAGAGGCAATGCACGTTTGGCACCAGCTGCTTTCATTTTTTCACAAGCTATTTCTATACCTTTTACAGATCCGGAAATTACAAGTTGACCCGGACAATTGTAGTTGGCGGCTACTACCACTTCATCAATCTCTTCACATATTTTTTCTACCACCGCATCGTCAAGGCCTAAAATCGCAGCCATGGTCGAAGGCTCAGCTTCACAGGCTTTTTGCATAGCCAGCGCTCTCGCAGAAACCAACTGTAGACCATCTTCAAAAGATAGAGTTTTATTGGCTACCAAAGCTGAAAATTCGCCTAAGGAATGCCCCGCCACCATATCAGGAGCAAAATCATCTTTGATGATGGTATTGACAACCGAATGTATAAAAATAGCTGGTTGGGTTACTTTGGTTTCCTTGAGCTCTTCAGCACTACCCTCAAACATTATTTTAGTAATATCGAACCCCAATATGTCATTGGAAATGTCAAAAAGTTTTTTAGCTGATGAAGAGGCATCGTACAACTCCTTACCCATTCCGGTAAATTGAGCGCCTTGGCCTGGAAAAATATATGCTTTCATATCTTTTAATATTTTTTGTGAGTCTGTATTTAAAAAGTTGCAACTAGCAGACTCTAGCCATTAAATTCCCGCAAAAGTAAGTAATCTATTTTAAAATTTGGGTAAAAGGCAGCAGTTTGGTATGAAAGCAACAAAACAAGTGCTTTTAATTATTCAAGGAACCTTTCCTGCCAACCTGCTGCTGGCATTATGCAGGCGTCACTTTTGCCAAACCATGTATATCGATTTCTAGCCACAAAATCATAAACTAAATTTCTAATAGGCGCAGGTATGATTAAAAAAATATAGAACAAAGGCCATGGAAATTTCAGTTTCGATGCTATGCGGATTGCAGCCGAACTTTTATAATACACTTTTCCTCCTTGCCACAATACAATGCTGTCTGTACTGCTTTTATCAGCCTTACTTTCTTTTGGGTAGATTCCGTTTTCTGCTGCAAATTTTCCTTGCAGCGGCGCAAAGCTAAAAATTCCTTTACTATCGCGTTGCAAAACAAATTGTACCGATGCTTGGCATAGATGGCAATAACCGTCAAAGAATACAATATGATCGTCTTTTGTAGGCATTTTATTCACGCAGAATCTGAATCCAACCTTTGAAATCGCGTACTTGTTGCGATGGTTCACGAACATCAAATACTACCCTTGCCAGATAATAATAAACTCCAGTAGACATCAATCTGCCTTGTTGGTCTTTTCCATCCCAATTTATAAATATACTTTGCTCAGGTGCGTTGGCATTGTTGTAGACTTCTTTGCCCCAACGATTGTACACCGTGAATTCTACTGAAACAACAAATCGAGGGCATTTATTTATATTACTAAGCGGGTCTACTTCATTGAAAGGTTCAAATACATCATTGACGCCATCATCATTGGGTGTGATTACATTGGGGAGCTCATAATAAGGACAGTTCTCGTTACACACTGTTTCAGAAAATTCACTTTCATTGCCAGATCGATCTATCGCTGTTATTCTATAACAGCCGGCAAAAGAGCTAAGATTGTCATGTAAATAACTTTCATCCATGACATTTGCAATAAGGGAAAAATCATTTTCATTTCCCGTTGGAGAGAAGTAAATATTATAGCTACGTACATCTGTGTCACAATCACCCACTATGCTGCCATCCCAACTCAATTCGTTGTAAAAATCGCTAAAATCACAGTTTTCGGTTAGTA
>DAIQNU010000263.1:0-5364 GCA_036788235.1 Cyclobacteriaceae bacterium | reverse complement strand
GCCCTAGCGCAAAAGTCAGCCACACATGGCCTGCCGCGCCAAAGCCGGCCATCGCACCACCCATTTCGGTCTTTGGCGGCTCCTAAAGTCAATTTCGATAAACAAATCAACATTTCATCTAATAAGCTTCGCAAACCTATGCTTCCTTTATGTTTTACACATTATCCATTTGATAAAATGATTTATTTTCTTTTATATTGAAGTATTATTCCAATCTGCTTGCAAAAGAGATGCTGTGGTTTTCATGGCATCTCTTGTTAATGCCTAATAGCGCATCTATGTGTCGTGGTTGTGCCAACGGCCAACCACCTTTCCAAATGATTTTGAATTTTATTGATACTTTCTTTATGCTGTAGTTGTACCAACGACCTAATACCTTTTCACACATCTATGTGCCGTAGTTGTGCCAACGGCCAACCACCATTCCAAAGTCTATTTTTAAGCAAACAATTAGCTTCACATTCAATCTTAAAAACAACGCTTATTGTAATGATATTAAATTTTTATTTGATACTTTTGCAGTCCGTTTGAGTAAACGGCCCTTTTAGCACATAAAAGGTTATTTTAATCAAAATCAGCAACCATAGCTCCGGTGGTTGTTGTGTAATCAGGAGCGACATAAGCATTATGAGTAACACTCAAGATTTTAATTGGGACCTTGCAGTTACCAAAGGATTTGGTGACAACTATTCCGATGAGGAAAGAGCCCGTCTCGAACAATTGTATACAGATACCCTTACTACGGTTCAAGAAAAGGAAGTAGTAAAAGGTACTGTGGTTGGTATCAACGACCGCGATGTAATTCTTAACATCGGATTTAAGTCTGACGGTTTAGTACCTGCCAACGAATTTCGCGATACACCAGGTTTGAAAATCGGTGATCAGGTAGAAGTATTCGTTGAAGAACAAGAAAATGCCAATGGGCAGCTTGTACTTTCGAGAAGAAAAGCCAAAATCGTAAAAGCATGGGAAAACATCCAAAATGCACTCGATCAGGATTCTGTAATCGAAGGTTTTGTAAAAAGACGTACTAAAGGTGGTCTTATCGTAGATATCTACGGAGTTGAGGCATTCTTACCAGGTTCGCAGATTGATGTGAAGCCTATTCGCGATTTTGATATATTCGTGAATAAGAAAATGGAAGTGAAAGTTGTGAAAATCAACTACACCAACGACAACGTAGTGGTATCACATAAGGTACTTATCGAAAAAGATCTCGAAAAACAAAAAGCAGAAATCCTCAACAACCTCGAAAAAGGACAAGTACTCGAAGGGGTAATCAAAAACATGACCAATTTTGGTGTGTTTATCGACCTTGGAGGTGTAGATGGTCTCTTGCATATAACTGATATTTCATGGGGTAGAATCAACCACCCTGAAGAAGTATTGAAGCTTGATGAAAAATTGAATGTTGTTGTACTTGACTTCGACGATGAGAAAAAACGCATTTCTCTGGGTATGAAGCAACTTACCTCACATCCATGGGATTCTTTAAGCCAGGATATTCAAATCGGTTCTAAAGTAAAAGGTAAAATCGTAAATGTAGCTGACTATGGCGCATTCCTCGAAATTCTACCAGGTGTTGAAGGTTTGATTCACGTTTCTGAAATGTCATGGTCGCAGCATTTGCGCAACCCACAAGACTTCATCAATATTGGTGATGAGCTAGAGGCTGTTGTACTTACCCTTGACAGAGAAGAAAGAAAAATGTCACTCGGTATTAAGCAACTTACCGAGGATCCTTGGACTAAGCAAGATCTTTTGACCAAATATGCTATTGGCACTAAGCACAAAGGCGTTGTTCGCAACCTTACCAACTTTGGCTTGTTTATCGAGCTCGAAGAAGGAATCGACGGTTTAGTTCACGTATCTGATCTTAGCTGGACTAAGAAAATTAAACATCCATCTGAATTCGTTAAGGTAGGCGAGGAGCTTGAAGTACAAGTTCTTGAATTGGACGTTGATAACCGCAGATTGGCGCTTGGTCATAAGCAACTCGAAGAAAACCCATGGGATACCTTCGAAACCATCTTTACCAAAGGATCAATTCACAAGTGTAACATACTGAGCAAAAACGATAAAGGAGCAGTTCTTGAACTTCCTTACGGTATTGAAGGATTTGCTACTACTAAAAACCTTGTGAAGGAAGATGGCACCAATGCTGATGCTGGCGAATCTGTTGACTTCAAAGTAATTGAATTCTCAAAAGAGGACAAACGAATCGTTCTTTCGCATACTGCTATATTTAGTGAGCCTGAAAAACCTCAAAAAGCTGCACCTGCTGCGAAGAAAAAAGCTGGTGGTAAATCTGCAGTTTCTAAAATCAACCAAGATGTTGAAAAAGACACACTTGGTGATTTAGAGGCACTTTCGAACTTGAAAGAGCAAATGGAAGAGGGTATTAAAACCCAAACCAAGAAAGACGCTAAGGCGAAAGAAGATGCTGAAGCTGCTACTGAAGAAGCTCCAAAAGCTAAAGAAGAAGCACCTAAGGTAGAAAAAGCTGAAGCAAAGGCTGCGGAGCCAAAGGCTGAAGAAAATAAAGAAGAAGTAGCGACTAAAGAAGAAGCTGTTCCAAAAGCCGAAGCGAAAAAAGCGGAAAAATCTGAAGCTAAGGCAGAAAAGGTAGAAGCTCCAGAAGCTAAAGCTGAAGGAGAAGCTGATTCAAAAGAAGAGGATGCTGAAAAAGCAAAGGAATAAAAATAGGCTCAACCTCTTTTTTTAATAACTTATAAAGAAAAAGCTGATGGAAATTCTATCAGCTTTTCTTTTATAAATTCAGACATTATGTTTGGAACATGCTGTCAAATCATTATTTTTGCATCCCGATTATACAGGGTCGAGTGGCCGAGCGGCTAGGCAGAGGTCTGCAAAACCTTTTACAGCGGTTCGAATCCGCTCTCGACCTCCAATAAAATCCAGTTGTCTTTGTGGCTGGTTTTTTATGAAGATTAGTTTCGGATAATAAATAAAAAGACCCGCAAGCTTATGTGGGTCTTTTTATTTCCAGGCGTTGGTCAAGGACTCATATTTGATTTAAAGGACTCAAATTTTTATCTTTTCGATTTTTATGGGCAATTCGATGAATTTTTTTTAGCCCAATTTATCTGAACACTTTTGAACAACTAATGAGCAAACTGGCTCGTATTTTTGCTGTCTTTTCTACCTAATTTCAACACAGATATACACCCAAAATTGAAATTTATGTTAGGTTTTAAAAACAACACAGTGGTTTTGTTGCTCATTGCATCATACTTGTCACTTACTCCATTGCCTCTATTATCTCAACCTTCTGATAGTGAATTCTTGCATGAGCTGTATGATAAAATGCATGATAGCCCTATGCAACAGAAGTTTAAGCAAATAGCGCCCATGCCTTTTGGAGTGGTTTTTTTGCCTTGGAAGGGCTGCACAGAAGAAGACATGCGCAAGCATTTCCGATTGATGAAATCTTTGGGCTTTACCAATCTGAAGCAAACTATGTCTACCCCTGAATGGCCAGAAAAGGAGACTTTACGCATAGCGCTCGAGGAAGGCATTATTCCTTTTTGGTATGGCGAAGGTGGTTGGGAAGCTATAACCCCTGAACTATTAAAGAAATTAGGATTGCCTAAAAATTTGTCAATAGCTGAGGCCAGAAAGAGACCTGAAATGTTGGCTTATCAAAAAAAGATATTCGAAAAGCATTTGAATACCTGGAAACAGCCTGTGCATACAACTGAACCATTTATTTACAAGCACGAACCAGATGCCTACCTTAGACCTGCCGATATAGATTTATTTAAAAAATGGATTAAGGAAAAATATTCGACCATTGAAGATCTCACCGATGCCTGGAACCACTTCGAGGTAGGTATTCGACCAAATCCATACAAAAGCTGGGATGATTTTGATAAGGATCCATTGATTACCATTATACCTGGTAGTGAGGAAATAATACCATCTTCGGGTCGGGAATATGGACAGGTGAGAGATATTTTGCGCTTCAAGGCCGATATGTACATTGAAAATGTGAAAAAATGGAAAGCCTTGCAGCATCCTGAACAGCCTCAAAGAGCCGGAGGTGAAATGGGTCTGTTTCTGCCTTTTGCAGCCAGAGCCACCGATATGGAAGGTATTGCCGAAACCATGACCGAACTTGGATCTTTTTACCCATCTATACACCTGGCATGGCATTTTGAAGAAACTAATTACGAAGTAGCCAGATGTATCTATATGCAATCATCAATTTCTGTCGACTGGTTTAAAGGAGGCTGGGCGGCAACTTGGGAGAGTACCGGTGGACCACAGCAATTTAGTGGAGGCAAAGGCTGGAATGTGCAATCGCAACAAGAGACCTCCGGGTACACGGTAAATGAAGGAACCATCACACAGCTTTTGCTATCTTATTTGGCAGGTGGCTTTAAGGGCGTAGGTTTATGGGCATGGAATTACCGTATGGCAGGTTGGGAGTCGGGCGAGTATGCCCTACTCAACCGACAAAATGAAGCAGAGGCACGGGCTATTCAGATCGCCAAAGCTGCTGATAAATATCGCGATGAACTTTGGCAGGCACATAAAGAACCCTACGTTGGTGTTCTGGTCAATTGGGATAATGAGGCCATCTGGGCAGCCAATGCCGGGCCAAATCGCACACATTTTAAGCATTACCCCATTCAGGCGCGCATAGGCATTAGCAGAGCCTTGATCAATGCCAACATACCCTGGGAGCATGTTACACCCAATGATTTAAAGAAGGGATTGGGACCACGGTATAAAGTAATTTATTTGCCCGCTCAAGCAGCCATCAATGAAGACTTGTGGCCAATTCTGGAATCCTATGTGCAGCAAGGTGGTAGGTTAGTGCTAGATGCACCAGGAGGTTGGTGGACTGAAACCGGAAAAGTACTTGATACCGGCAAAGGCACGGCTTTCGAACGTATTTTTGGTGCCTCCATTGCCGATTTTCAATATTCTAATAATGTACCCAGATTTATTGACGACCATAAACTCGACGGTTTTATACTCGAGGTTGCACCCACCACAGCTAAGGTTATGGAACGGTTTCAAACGGGCGAGCCTTCTGTAACAGAACATTATTTTGGTAAAGGAACTGCGGTAATCTTGGCTGCGGATGCATCTTATGCCATGAAGAATCAAGGAAATGATTTTCTTGAAGAGTGGACTGTCAAACATTTAATGTCCAAACTTGAGTCGCCTTACGCTTGCGAAGGAGCGTTGGTGTATAGATTGGCAGCACCTGATGCAGATCATTATTTCTTCATCAATGATGACGAAAGCAAGGAGGTAAAGCTTGATATAAGAAAATATACCTATAAAAGTGTTTCAGATCCGGTAAGTGGCGATAATCTGACTTTGAATTCG
>DAIQNU010000262.1:0-5367 GCA_036788235.1 Cyclobacteriaceae bacterium | reverse complement strand
ATATGAAAACATGATTAAAGGGGTTTGCTTCATCCTTGTGTCATGAATATCATAAAAATCACACCTATCACAGTACAGACAAGGTAATCTACTCTGTGATTTTGAATAATGTAATCGAAAAACATGGTTCAAGGCTGATTCCTAGGTACATCCTGACCATCCCAACAATCACATCCACCACCGTACAGACAATTAATTTTTTACTTTTGATCGTATATCTTGAACAAGTATCTTTGCCCGGATACAATCACCCTACTTTTTCAAAGCATGATCCGTATTTTAATAGCAGACGATCACCAAATGTTTATCGATGGGCTCAAGTCTTTGCTTTTCGAAGTTCCTGAAATAGAGGTAGTAGCAGAAGCTAAAAATGGCGAAGAAGTCCTCACTTTTTGTGAGCAAGAGCTTATAGACATTATTATCATGGACATTAGTATGCCGATAATGGATGGCTTGGAGACCACTAAGCAAGTTGTCAAGCGTTTTCCTGGAATAAAAATATTAGGGCTTTCGATGTACAATGACAAAGATTTTATATCGGATATGCTTAAAGCTGGTGCGCATGGTTATATTCTCAAAAACACAGGTAAAAATGATTTGTTGGAAGCCATAGAGAAGCTACAAGCAGGTGAGAGTTTTTTGGGTGAAGAGGTGAGTAAAACTCTGCTGAACAGTTTTATGAAAAAAACCCGGCAGGATCAGATCGTTGAAAAACCCTCAGATAGAGAGAAAGAAGTGCTTGACTGCATTGCCAATGGATTGACCACCCAGGAAATTGCCGATAAACTTTTTATTAGTAAAAATACCGTAGAATCACATCGTAAAAACCTCCTATTCAAGCTAAAAGCAAAAAATACAGCAGAACTTATCAACAATGCCTACAAAAAAGGGCTAATACAGTGATTCTTTCAAATCCCTATTTTCAGGGATGGAAATTATTCGTTTAACTTCCAAATTTGTCCTAAAGAGATTTTACCGGGTTATTAATCATTCGGTTTTTTTTAAGTAAAAGGATAGATAAATGTTACTAATTGCTGATAGTGGTTCTACCAAAACAGACTGGAGATTGATCGGTGCAGATGGTGAAATTATTAGTAACATCAAGACAGAGGGTTTAAATCCTTATTTTTTAACGGTAGATGAAATAGCGAGCATAATTGCTAAAAAAGTAGTTCCCAAAGTCCAACAAGTAGAGCATGTGTTTTTTTATGGAGCAGGTTGTGGCATCATTCAAAAAGCACAACAAGTAAAAAGTGCCATTCAAAAAGCGATGCCCTTTTTATTGCAAACTGAAGTTTCAGGAGATATACTTGGGGCAGCACGTAGCCTTTTGCAAGATCGGCCTGGCATTGCTTGTATACTGGGCACCGGCGCCAACTCTTGCATATATAACGGCAAAACCATCATAGAAAATGTGCCTTCTTTGGGCTATATAATGGCAGACTGGGGTAGTGGTACGGTGCTGAGCAAGGAATTAGTCGCTTTGGTTTTGCAAGAAAAGCTGCCTAAAGAAATTCTTGATGATTTCCATGATACCTACGATTTGACGAGAATGGAGATATTGGATAGCATATACAACAAACCCATGGCCAATAGATTTTTGGCTTCATTTACACCGTTTTTACTAAAACATGCCTATGAGCCTGAGTGTTATCAGATTATCATTTCTAATTTTAAGCAGTTCTTTGATTATTACGTAAATAGATACGAAAACTTCCGATCACATATGAAAGTTCATATCACTGGATCGGTAGCGTATTATTTCAGAGGATTCGTGTTGGAAGCTGCCAGCAAAATGGATATTTCGTTAGGAGAAATTATCCAACATCCTATGGATGGTCTTATTGATTATCACTTGCTCACTTATCATTTGCAGAAATGATCCAGGATTGTAGGAAATTATTTTTTAAATAGAATTAATCTAAGATGAAGCACATACAAACTACCGAATCAGCCTCGATTTACGATAATCTTGAAGAAATGAAGGTGCATGAGCTACTTCAGAACATGAACAGAGAAGACGCGAAAGTAACCCATGCAGTTGCCAAAGCAATTCCGCAAATTGAAAAGCTGGTTCTTGGTGTGGTTGAAAGAATGAAAGAGGGGGGAAGACTTTTTTATATAGGTGCAGGAACCTCTGGTCGCTTGGGGATACTTGATGCTTCGGAAATACCACCAACGTATGGAGCTGATCCTGGCATGATCAATGGCTTAATTGCTGGTGGAGACAAGGCCATCAGGTCGGCTGTAGAAGCCGCAGAAGATGATGAGGAACAGGCGTGGAAAGATCTTCAGGCTTTTAATATAAACAATAAGGATACTTTGGTTGGTATTGCTGCTTCCGGGAGAACACCCTATGTCGTTGGTGGTCTTAGGCAAGCCAATGAAAATGGATTGCTTACCGCATGCATTACATGTAACGAAGCCTCATTGGTTACTAAAGTTGCCCAGATACCAATTGTGGCCGTAGTAGGGCCAGAGTTTGTGACTGGTAGTACCCGAATGAAAGCCGGAACCGCCCAAAAACTGATTCTGAATATGATTTCAACCTCTGTAATGGTAAAACTTGGCAGAGTAAAAGGCAACAAAATGGTAGACATGCAACTTACCAATCAGAAATTGGTCGATCGAGGCGCAAGAATGATCATGGAGGAGTTGGGGCAGATAAATTACGACAGTGCTAAGGAGCTATTGCTAGCCCATGGCTCAGTTCGTAAAGCTATTGTTGCCTATACAAAAAATGCTAAAAATCCAGCACATTGAAAAACAACTATGTATAGCAAAGTCTGAAAAACATAGTGCTATCATGACATTTTAATTAATTGGGCAGGTCATACATTTTTCGATTACATATCTGCCACCCTTCCTTAAAAAGCAATAATATGAGTATGAATAAAAAAGTATTTTTTCTATTGGCTTTGTCTATGCTAAGCTGGCAAATGTTGTTTGCTCAGGAAGCCAAAAAGCGAGAGCTAAGAGCAGCCTGGATAGCCACAGTTGTAAATATAGACTGGCCTTCGAAGCCCGGCTTAAGTACGCAAAAACAGCAGGAAGAATATGTGGCTTTGCTTGATTTGCTGCAAGACTTGGGCATGAACGCTGTGATTGTGCAAGTCAGGCCTGTCGCCGATGCCCTTTATCCATCTTCTTACGAGCCTTGGTCAGAGTACCTTTCTGGATCACAAGGCAAAGCACCAAGTCCATATTACAACCCATTAGTGTTTATGATTGAGCAGGCACGGATGCACAATCTTGAATTTCACGCCTGGTTCAATCCCTATAGGGCAAGTATGAAGGCCGATTTTGTACACTCAGCCGATCACCCCATTCACGAGCATCCCGAATGGTTTGTTAACTATGGAGGAAAGTGGTATTACGATCCGGGACATCCAGAAGCACAGGAGTTTGTTTTCCAATCTATTATGGAAACTGTGAAGCATTATGACCTGGATGCGGTGCATTTTGACGATTATTTTTATCCCTATAGAATTGCTGGTGAAGAGTTCCCAGACAGTAGCTCTTATGCCAATTATGGAGCAGAAAAATTTGAAAGCATTGAAGATTGGCGCCGTAATAACGTAGATTTTTTTGTCGAAGAACTTGCAAAAAGAATTAAAGCAGAAAAGCCTCATGTGAAATTTGGCATTAGTCCTTTTGGTGTATGGCGCAACAAAGATAAAGATCCAATGGGTTCGGATACACGGGCCGGCCAGACAAATTACGACGATCTTTATGCCGATGTACTGAAGTGGCTTAGAGAAGATTGGATCGATTATATTACGCCTCAGTTGTACTGGCACATAGGTTTCGATTTAGCTGATTACACCATTTTGGCAGATTGGTGGAGCAAGCATAATTATGGCAAGCATTTGTATGTTGGGCAGGGTGTTTATAGAGTTGGGCAAAAAGGCTGGGAAGATCCCGAAGAAATTGTCAATCAAGTAAACCTTAACCGAGCCAACGAAAACATCCATGGAAGTATGTATTTCAGTGCCAAGGCATTTACAAAAAATCAGTACGACGTAAATGAGCGAATAAAAAAGGTCTACAAACATAAAGCCTTAGTGCCCACCATGCCTTGGATGGCCGGATCTACACCAGAAGCACCTCAGCTTGAAAGTGCAACTGGCGATCAAAATACTGGAGTGCGCATAGAATGGAGTGATGACAACAATAGCCAAAGCGCCTATTATGTTGTGTATAGATTTAATCAGGCCGTGCAAGGCGATATAGAAGATCCTGCAAATATTGCGGCCATAGTGCCGCGAAAACCTTATGCGATGCAAGATTGGATTGATACCAACACCAATACTCGAGAAGTATATACCTATCTGATCACTGCCGTTGACAGACTTCATAATGAAAGTAATCCTGGAAATACAATTAGTGTAAAAGTAAGAGGATGGGGGAGAGCCATTAAAAAGCTGTAAATATTTTCCATGAATACCCATTACCAATATTGTTGATATTGAAAGTGAAAAAGCTGAAAGATTGAAAATATGGATATGCTTGTGAAATTATATGATCTACCGCCTAGGAGCAGTCTGTCATTACAAACCGAAAATTTAGCAGAAAAAGGCATATTCATTCGTACAGCATTGGCGCCAGAAAAACATATTGTAGTGAAGTGGGTGCAGGATAACTTCAATGCTCATTGGGCAAGTGAAGTTGAAAAAGCGTATGCCAATACTCCCATAACCTGCAAAATTGCAGAATCCAAGGGTGAGTTGCTAGGCTTTGCTTGTTATGAGGCTACCTGCAAGGCTTTTTTTGGCCCAACCGGGGTATTGGAATCAAAGCGTGGCCAAGGTATAGGAAAGCTTTTGCTTTTGGAGGCATTATGGGGTTTGCGCGATTTGGGCTATGCTTATGGCATTATCGGTGCAATAGGCCCGGCAGAATTTTATGCCAAGCAAGTTGGTGCAACTCTAATTGAGCAGTCCACGCCGGGCATCTATAAAGGTATGCTGCGATAATTTATAATACTATGTCAAATTTAGTTACCAGAAGGTAATAATATATGGAAAAGCCTGTAGAAATACCAATGCAAAGTAATAGTCCGGTAATACCAAAAAACAATCCTTGGGCATGGGTTACTTCCTTGTACTTTATACAAGGTATACCCTATGGCATAGTGATGTTTGTGGCCGTGGTAATGTATAAAAACCTGGGTTTAAGCAATTCCGAAATGGCTTTTTATACAAGCTGGTTGTATTTGCCGTGGGTTATAAAACCCATATGGTCGCCTCTGGTCGATTTACTAAAATCAAAAAAATGGTGGACAGTAAGCATGCAGTTTTTGGTGGGGGTAACATTGGCCGGTATAGCATTTTCATTATCCATGCCTTTTTGGCTACAAGCTTCATT
>DAIQNU010000261.1:382-5381 GCA_036788235.1 Cyclobacteriaceae bacterium | reverse complement strand
ATTCACATCGAAAGAAAAATCTATAGATGGCGTAATATTGTTGGTTCCCAGTGTCATTTTTACACATGAGTGTAGCAAAGCATACAATGATCGCTCATCGTCAAACTTAATCTCAGTTTTTGTCGGATGCACATTTACATCGATATGCTTAGGGTCAATTTCTATAAAAAGGACATAAAAAGGATGGTGATCTTCAGGAATTAGCTTGTTGTAAGCGGTATTAATGGCATGGTTTAGATAATTGCTTTTTATATAACGATTGTTTACAAAAAAGTACTGATCGCTTCGGCTTTTTTTTGACGATTCGGGTTTGCCTATATAGCCCAGCACAGATACCCCACCAGACGACTCAGAACATGCAATCAATTGGCTTCTATAGTTTTTTCCCATCAAATCGACGATTCGGACACCAAGTTTTGCTGGCTTCAACTGATATGTTTCCACATCATTTTGATACATAGAAAAACCTACTTCAGGATTGGCCAAAGCAATCCGTTGAAATTCGTCCATTATATGCCGCATTTCTACGGGGTTCGACTTTAAAAAATTACGTCTTGCTGGCACATTAAAAAAAAGATTTTTAACGACAATAGAAGTCCCTGGCGTGCAAGCAACAGGCTCTTGTTTTTTCAATTGTGAACCCTCGACTAGCAGTAGCGTGCCTACTTCTTGCTCATATTGTCGCGTTTTCATTTCTACCTGTGCCACCGCTGCTATGGAGGCCAGCGCTTCGCCACGAAAACCCATGGTTCGAATAGAAAATAAATCTTCGGAGGCTCTAATTTTAGATGTGGCATGCCGCTCAAAACTCATCCGGGCATCGGTTTCTGTCATACCCTTTCCATTGTCAACAACCTGAATTAAGGTTCTGCCAGCATCTTTCAATATGAGCTGTACTTGCATAGCACCGGCATCAATGGCATTTTCCATCAGTTCCTTTACGACAGAAGCTGGCCTTTGGACAACCTCGCCTGCAGCAATTTGGTTGGCTATTGCATCAGGAAGCAGCTTAATTATATCAGGCATGAATATTCTTATTCAAAAAATCTGCGGCTACGCAAATAAATGTAAGCAGGAAACAACACGGCAAAAACATACAGGGCAATGTTCCCATAATACAACCAGCCTACAAAAGTGCCCATCATAAGCACTATAAGCACTATTTGCATCCCTCCCACAAGCTTTTCACTTCTGCGTCGCTTAGTAAAAGCAGCCGAAATATTGCTTCTATATTGATCTGCCGTTTTATTTAATAACTCGCCCCTTATACGTTCGGTACGTTCTTTGATGTCTTCCTTTACGGGATCGTAATATCTCGGTTGTATATTAAAGCGTTTATTCTTGGGTAACCTTGTTAGCGTAGGAATTCTCATGAAAATGCGCAAATTTGAGTACAAAATAAGCCTAATTTTAGATTTATAACAAGTTAATGCTATTGAAATGCGTGTAATAGTCTGTTTATCAGCACTTTTATTTCAGTTAATAAGTTTGCCCACTACCGCAATGGTTATCGAATCAGAGAACATTAGCCAATGGGTCGATAGTGTGTACAATCAACTAAATAACGATCAAAGACTTAGCCAGCTTATATTTGTACGTCAAGGCAGTGAATTAAAAGACAACAATTATTACATAGCACTAAATAAAGCTTATCAATTTGGTGGTTTTGAACTCAATAGAATGGATGCTGCCCTCCTCGATTCGCTTAATAGCCACGCAAACGTTCCTTTACTCATCAGCGCTTCTACAAATTTTCACCCCGATCAAAACAAACCATTGCCCGAACTATTCACCTATGGTGCAATTGATGATCTCAAAGTAATCGAACGAGTATCGGGACTACAAGGCATAAAATACCGTGAAGCAGGCATTCATATCGTTTCGAATCCACTTTTCGATATTAATTATTCTATTGCTGACCTTGAGATCGACTTTTTCCGAATTGGAAATGCTGAGATGATGGCCTCTAATAAAATTGCTATTTTAAAGGCTGGCTTTGAAATTGAATCTGTAGCCTCTACAGCCAGACTCCGTTTTGACTTCTCAGCTTATGAAGATATCTCCAAGCTGAATGCTGAAATTAGAAGTGTACGTAAAAAAAATGATGAAAATTGGCTCAATCCAATCATCCAAGGCATCAATAACGAAATGATTCTTTTCAGAATCGACAATTTGCCAATTAACAATCTTCGTGAGGCTTCTGTTCTCAACAACCGCGTTTTTAACCAGTTTTTTAGAAATGACCTGGCCTTTAAAGGATTGCTGATTGCAGACCCAAAAGAAATTTCTTATCAGGAAATTGGACCTGTATTTAGATCTGCCGAAGAAATAGAAATGCTATTGATTGCATCGGGTATAGATGTAATAGTTACAGACAATCCGCAGCGATGTTTGATGACACTGCAAGAATTACGTGAAAATCGTACACTTAGACCTGCGGATGTAGAAAGAAGAGTAAAACGTGTATTGCATTTGAAATATTTATTGGCAAAAGGAAAAGTAGAAGCTCCGATAGAATTTGAAAATAATGTGCCTGTTATGCTGCACGACTTATATAGTAATGCAATTTCGGTGGTGCGCAATGATCAAAACCTCATTCCTTTCAAGGTACTTGATACCACAAATTTTGCTACGCTTTCCTTAGGTGCAGAAAATCTTACCCATTTTCAGGAAACAATGTCGAGCTATGCCCCAATGGTGCATTTTGTATTATCTGGAAATACACCAGGAATACATGATTATAGAGAACTAACAGACAAACTCAAGTTTTTTGATCATGTTATTATTGGTGTACATCGAAAACTCAATGCTGCCGACCTGAGTTTTCTTCTGAAATTGCAACAATATAGTCAGATCTCAGTGGTGTTATTTGACATGAACCACGAACAAGATCTTCCTAATGATGTACACAATCTTGTTGTGGCATACGATAATAGCACTGAGGCACAAAGACTTACTGCACAACTTCTTTTTGGTGCCATTGAAGGTAAGGGGGTTTTTCCGGTAGTACAAGAAAATGGGAAAAGGCCGGGTATTAAGACTATATCTATGAATCGATTGGCCTATACACCTGCAGCCTTGCAAAACATGGATCGTAAAACTCTTGATAGAATTCAGTCTATAATTGATGATGCCATAAAAAATCAGGCCATACCTGGTTGTCAAATACTGGTTGCACGCAATGGTGCTGTAGTGTATGAAGAGGCCTATGGGTATTATACCTATGACAGTCTGATACCTATAACTAGTCGATCAGTTTACGATATTGCCTCCATTACCAAGGTTGCTTCGACAACCCAGGCTATTATGTTTCTGGCAGATCAGGGAATTATTGATGTGCATAAAAAAATATCAAACTACCTGCCGGAATTGATAGGCACAAACAAGGAAAATATTTACATAAAGGATATAATGGCACATCAAGCAGGGTTAAGACCCGGATTACCATTCTGGCATAGCTATGTCGATACTAGTTCCGACAGCATTGAATTCAACTTTGATCTTACCTATGGTGACAAATTCCAACGAACTGAATATACCAACTCCTATACCAGTGTAAACCTGCGAGATAGCCTCTGGCAATGGACTATAAAGTCAAAGCTTATACCAAAGTCGCGACGCCAAGTTGACTATCCTTATAAATACAGTGATTTGGGTTTTTATATGCTGCAAGTACTGGCAGAGCGCATGGTCAATCAACCATTAGATGAATTTATGTCGCAAAATTTTTATGATCCTATGGGGATGTCTACGCTGAGTTACAATCCATTGTGCAAGATTCCTATGGGCGTTATAGTACCTACAGAGATCGACTTTAAATATCGTGGTGGTTTGGTTTGGGGAACTGTCCATGACCCAACTGCAGCGATGACAGGTGGTGTGGGTGGTCATGCAGGATTGTTTAGCAATGCTTCTGATCTGGCCAAACTAGGGCAGTTACAGCTTAATGGTGGCGAATATGGCGATAAACGCTACTTTCGTAATCAAACAGTAAATAACTTTACCGCATCAATTAGTAAAACCAATCGTCGGGCATTGGGCTGGGACAAACCCGATAAAAACGAAAAGTACAATCCTGCCTCAAGATACGCCTCACCAGCTTCCTATGGTCACAGAGGATTTACCGGAACCACCATTTGGATAGATCCTACCTTCAATCTGGTTTTTGTTTTTCTTTCGAACCGTGTGTATCCAACACAAAAAAACAATAAGATCACAGAAATGAAACTGAGACAAAGAGTTCAGGACATCATTTATGAATCTATCTGGAATTTTGAGAAATATAATGAATTGTAAAACCAGAGCTCTGAATCAAAGTTATATATCTTTAATTATGTTTTAATTCTATAGTTGGCCTCTAGACTCCAACAGTAAAAACAAAGAATAATACTTGAAAAAAGATATATTTGCGGCATGAGAATAGGCATGGTGTGTTACCCGACCTTTGGTGGAAGTGGAGTGGTAGCAACAGAACTCGGAAAAGCACTGGCTCAGAAAGGCCATCAAATCCATTTTATTACTTATGCACAACCCACCAGGTTAGATTTTTTTAATGAAAATCTTTTTTACCACGAGGTAAATATTCGAACCTATCCCTTGTTCGATTTCCCACCTTATGAACTCGCACTTGCCAGTAAAATGGTAGATGTGGTGAGTTTTGAGAAGCTTGATCTATTGCATGTTCATTATGCTATACCTCATGCCTCAGCTGCTTTTATGGCCAAGCAAATACTATTGACCAAAGGCATAAAAATACCTGTTGTGACCACCTTGCATGGTACTGACATTACGTTAGTGGGACGAGACCCATCATACGAGCCTGTGGTGACCTTTAGCATTAACCAATCTGATGGAATTACAGCCGTTTCCGAAGACTTGAAAAAAGATACCTACAGTCATTTCAAGGTGACTAAACACATTGAAGTGATCCCCAACTTTGTGGATATTGAGCGCTTTAAGAAACAGAAGAAAGAACATTTTAAAACCGCTATTTGCCCCA
>DAIQNU010000261.1:0-372 GCA_036788235.1 Cyclobacteriaceae bacterium | reverse complement strand
GAAAAGAATCGAAGATGTAGTGTATGTGTTTGACAAACTGCGTAAAGTAGTGCCTTCAAAGCTATTGCTGGTGGGCGATGGTCCAGAAAGAATCAAAATCGAGCAGCTTTGCCGTGACTTGAGTATTTGCGAAGACATTCGTTTTCTTGGAAAGCTCGATGCCATTGAAGAAGTACTCTCTGTGGCCGATCTGTTTATAATGCCTTCGGAAAAGGAAAGTTTTGGACTTGCGGCACTAGAGGCTATGGCCTGCGAAGTGCCGGTTATTTCTTCTAATGTTGGTGGTCTACCAGAACTGAATATCAGTGGCTTTTCAGGCTATACTTGCAATGTTGGCGACATAGAAGAAATGACGAAACGTGCCATTGAAGT
>DAIQNU010000260.1:0-5382 GCA_036788235.1 Cyclobacteriaceae bacterium | reverse complement strand
TTCCAGATTGGTTAAATCCACATTGATACCTTCAATTTCCAAGCTGCCGCCGGTAGCGTTTGTTGATGCCTTAGCCTTTTTTGTCGTACTTATTTTTTTTGAAGTTTGTGGTGTGGTCAGCTCACCTTTAGTTTTGTCATTTCGTAAGCCCTTGTATATTGGATGCCGCAGCATGCCACTTTTTGTAACTTCGGCATATTTTACTTCGCAAATTAATGATGGCTTTATCCAATTTGCCTTTCTTCCTTTAAGGTTTACTTTTTTTTCAAATGGATTGTCTTCTACATCCAATTTTCGCATCCTTTTCAACAAGTTTTGCATTTCGTCATTGCTAAAACCTGATCCGCAGTTGCCAATGTAGACGAGCACATCGTTTTGGTAGGAGCCCAATATTAAGGAGCCAAAAATTGCCCCACCAGATTCCGAATCTGTATAACCACAAATCAGAGCTTCTATACTTTCGACTGATTTAACTTTAAGCCAATTTTCAGAACGCACGTTTGCATAATAGAGCGAATCAGCTTTTTTAGCTATTATGCCTTCCATGCCTGCTTCAATAGCCCTATTGTAGAAAACACCTCCCATACCTACGAAATGTTCGCAGTATAGAATTTGGTTGCTCTCAATCAAAACATCAGGCAGCAAGCTTTTGCGTTCAATAAGGGGGAGGGAAACGGTATCAAGTCCATTTAAGTAAAGTAAATCAAAAACATAGTATCGCAAAGTTCCCTTGGTGCTTTCAGGATCGTATTTTTGCAGCTTCTGAAAATCAGGAAGCCCGTTTTCATCCACTATAACTATTTCTCCATCTAATACTACACTATGTTCTATTTCTCTAAGTTCTTTAGTGATAAGACTAAATTTTTCACTGTAATCAATTCCATTTCTTGAATACAATTTGGCTTTACCGTCCTCAATATGGGCCATTATTCGGTATCCGTCCCATTTAAGTTCATAAATCCAATCAGGGCTATCAAATATTTCCTTCGCAGTGGTAGCCAACATGGGTCGTATAAACTGACCGGGACTCAAAGCCTGTGCCGTTCTTAAAGGAATAGTATGGTCTTTTTCAACAGTTTCCGGGGATATGTTTTCGGCATCATAGGCTAAATCAGTAGCAAATTCATCTTTCTTTTTTATCAAAAGCCATTGATCTTGCTTGTCTCCAGATCGTGTTCTTACCAATGAAAAATTTCCTTTTAGTTTATTGCCATGAAAAGTAATTTTTAAATCGCCATTTTTATGTTGTGCTAGTAATTCCTCCTCCGATCCTAAGTGCCCGGTGCCTTCAAAAATACCCTTATCCCAAATTTGCATGACACCAGCACCATAATTTCCCTTTGGAATAATGCCATGAAAGCTAAGATATGCTACCGGATGATCTTCTGTTTGTATCGCCAGTCTTTTTTCAGTAGGATTCATAGAAGGTCCTTTGGGCACAGCCCAGCTTTTTAAAACACCGCCCAATTCTAACCTAAGGTCATAATGCAGACGTGAAGCTTTATGCCTCTGTACAACAAAACGAAAAGCATTTTTCTTATTAAATTCCCCTTTGGGCTCCGGGGTTTCTTTAAAATTTCTCTTTTTATAATATGCTTCAAGACTCATCTATTACGAGGCTTTGGATTTTTTCTTTTCCAAACTAGCTTTAAGTTGAGCCATCAAATCTTTAGCTGGCGTTGGGGTATTGTTTACCTTTTTGGCTTTGGTCTTCTTTCCACTAGATTTATTTTCAATAATTTTCATCAGCTGCTTATTGTAAACATCTTTGTATTTGCTGACATCAAAGGATGTAGTATGTTGCTTAATTAATGATTCGGCCATTTCAACCTCCTTTTTAGATACCTTAGTTTCGGGCAATTTAAGGTCAGATGTGGAACGAATTTCGTCATTGAAACGAATAACATGCAGAACCAATGCATTTTCATATACACCTATGAGGCTTAAATTTTCTTTTTGCCGCATTACAAAAGTGGCTACGCCCAACTTATTGGTTTTTTTTAAGGCATCTCTCAATAAGTTGTAAGACTTTTTGCCTTCCTTTTGTGGTTCGATAAAGTATGGCTTTTTAAAAAGTACTTCTTCGACATCGTCTTCATTTACAAATTCCTCTATATCAATGGTTTTACTTTTCTTAACATTCGCTTGCTCAAAATCCGTATCCTCAAGGACGATATATTGTTCTTCTTTCTTAAATCCTTTCACGATATCTTTCCATGCGACCTCTTCTCCGGTTTTTTCATTAATACGCTTATACCTAATTCTTTCATTATCGGCTCCATCCAACATGTCTAGTTCAAGCCGTCTGTTTTCCGAACCAGAATACAATTTTACTGGTATTGATACCAGCCCAAAACTTATCGAGCCATTCCATATTGATCTCATAATGATAATTTTAATTTCGATTACTATGCTTTAAAGGAAATTTGCATGAATAACACTTATTCATTTACGTAAAAACTTTGGCTTACGACGTAAATAGATTTAACCAATTTTAACAGCAGGTTGTGAATTAAAATTGCTTTCAATGTCTATTCAACTTATCTTTGCGGGCTTATGGGTAAAAATCGCATTCTATTTATTTTTTCTGCATTAGCTATATTGGCATTAGCCTCATGTAGCGACTTTAGAAAAATACAAAAAAGTAATGACTGGCGGAAAAAATATGACGCCGCAGTTCAGTATTACGAAAAGAAAGATTACTACAGATCGGTAATTCTTTTCGAGGAAATCATGCCTTACATTCGAGGAACGCAAGAAAATGAATTGGTGCAGTACTATTATGCTTATGCCCATTATTACCAAAAGCAGTACTTGCTAAGCTCACATTACTTCAAGACCTTTTACGAAACATACAACCGAAGCGAATATGCCGAAGAAGCTTATTATATGTATGCCTATTCGTTGTTTAAAGAATCGCCAAAATTCAATCTTGACCAGACCAGTTCAGTAGAGGCGATTGTGGCTATGCAGACTTTTATGAATAAATACCCTAGAAGCGAGTATAGAGATAAAGCCGCGCAAATCATCAATGACTTGCAGGTAAAACTTGAGAAGAAAAATTATGAAAATGCGCGGCAATATTATGTAATCGGATATTACGTAGCGGCACAAATAGCTTTTGACAATTTTGAACGAGATTTTCCCGATTCACATTGGAATGAGGAAATAGCGTACCTTCGTGTGAAAACTGAATATGACATGGCTCGTAAGAGTATCATGATACGGCAAAAGGATAGATTTCAGAAATGTGTAGACTATTACCACCGCTTCGTCGATACCTATCCGGAAAGCAAATACTTGAAGGATGCTGAAGATATGTATTCCGCTAGCATTCAAAACATTGAAAAACTTTCGAAAAATAATCCTTAATTGATAAAATAATATGGCAGCAAATGCATCTTTGATTACCAGAAACATGGCAGAAATAGCCGCTCCTAGTGGTAATGCGTACAAATCTTTGGTTGTTATTTCAAGACGAGCAAGGCAGATATCTTCTAAGATCAAAGAAGAGCTTAGTCATAAACTATTGGAGTTTGCCTCAAATGTTGATAATTTGGAAGAGGTTTTTGAAAACCGCGAGCAGATTGAGATCTCGAGATTTTACGAGCGCATGCCTAAGCCAACGATTCTCGCTACAGAAGAATTTCTGGAAGATAAAGTGAGATTTCGCGATCCTGTGATTGATACTGATGCCGAATAGCATTTGAATATGCTGCAAGGCAAAAAGATAATTCTAGGTATAACGGGTAGTATTGCCGCTTACAAATCGGCCATACTTGCCCGTTTGTTCATTAAGGCCGGCGCTGAAGTGCAGGTAGTAATGACCAATTCGGCAAAAGAGTTTATTACACCACTTACATTATCGACCCTTACGAACAAACCTGTACTCTCAAGTTTTTGGGCCGAAGGATCTGGTCAGTGGAACAGTCATGTAGAATTAGGTCTCTGGGCCGATGCCATGATTATTGCACCAGCTACTGCCAATACACTGGCTAAGACCTCCAACGGCTTGTGCGACACGTTACTCGAAGCTGTATACCTTTCGGCCAGATGCCCTGTTTTTTTCGCCCCAGCCATGGATCTCGACATGCTTGCCCACCAAAGCACGCAAGAAAATCTGGAGAAACTTAAGCAATTTGGCAATCATATTATAGAACCAGCAGAAGGAGAATTGGCGAGTGGATTGGTAGGTGCCGGACGTATGGCTGAGCCAGAAAGCATTTTTGAAACCATAGTTGCATTTCTAAATCGCAGCAAGCGTTTTGCTGGAAAAAAAATTCTGATCACTGCCGGCCCAACATTCGAAGCTATTGATCCCGTCCGATTTATAGGGAACCATTCCTCAGGCAAAATGGGATTTGCCATTGCGAAAGTATTTGCTGAAGAAGGTGCAGAAGTCATTCTGGTAAGTGGCCCCAGTCATGAAAAAATCAAAGCATCGGCCATTACGCGAATAGATGTGGTAAGTGCTGAAGAAATGTACAAAGCCTGTCTTTCGCAGCATGCCAAAGTAGATATTGTTGTGCTTGCTGCCGCAGTGGCTGATTACAAACCTTTGGAACCTGCCGATCAAAAAATTAAAAAAGAAAACAGCAGTATGATGCTGAGCTTGACTAAAACGATAGATATAGCGTCGGAATTGGGCAAAAATAAAAAATCCGGCCAAATACATGTCGGTTTTGCCTTGGAAACAGAAAATGAACTAGAAAATGCAGTGGTGAAGTTGAAAAAAAAGAACTTCGATATGATTGTGCTCAACTCACTGCGTGATAAGGGCGCTGGTTTTGGTCATGAAACCAATATCGTGACTATCATCAACAAAAACCTGGATAAAAATAAATTTCCTGTAAAGACAAAATCAGAAGTGGCACGCGACATCGTTAATTCAATAGCTCAAATTAAAAACTGAATGCTCCATAAATTAAACATACTTTTTCTTTTATTAATTATTAATGCTCCGCTTTGCTTAGCTCAAGAGCTCAATTGCAGGATTATTGTCAATGCCCAGCAAGTACAAACTCAGGAAAGACAAGTGTTTTCTGTGATGGAAAATGAGTTTACACGCTTTATGAATGAGCGAAAATGGACTTCTGATAATTTTGAACCTGCCGAAAAAATTAATTGTAGCATTCTTTTAACCATCGAACAAATGCCCGCCATTGGTGTGTTTACAGCTTCGGTGCAGGTACAATCCAGCCGACCGATTTTCAATGCCAGCTACGAATCGCGCATGCTGAACTTTGCCGATCGTGACTGGCAGTTTGAGTATGTAGAATCACAACCTTTGGAGTTTACCGATAATGCCTTTCAAAGCAATCTCACTTCTATGCTGGCTTTTTATGCTTATATCATTATAGGTCTTGACTACGATAGTTTTTC
>DAIQNU010000259.1:0-5391 GCA_036788235.1 Cyclobacteriaceae bacterium | reverse complement strand
ATCAAGCCACCAAAAAATAAAATTGAAATAAAAACAAAACCATGTATAATCGGATAGTCCCAATTATAAACCAAAGAAAATAAAACGGCTATGGTTATTGCTACATATATTGGAATGCCACCAATATTGGGGATGAGTTGTATGTGAGAACTTCTATGGTTCGGAATGGCGGCAAATCGCTTCGAAAAAGGGCTTTTTACGACAATAGGTGTTGCAAAAAAAACGAATAAACAGGCAGACAAAACTGCAAAAACAACCAAGATAACCTGACCCACACTTAAAAGTACTTTAGCAAATAAAAGACAAAGTTATGAAATAACTTGACGCTTACCATCAAGTATTTCAAACTTTGATTGCTTGCTTTTGTACTCAGGTACTATAAACTTCATAATTCCGACCAATTTTAAATCATCACGATCGTAAGCAGCATCTATTAAGTTCGACAAATCGTGTTTTACAGTTTCAAAATCAAACTCTCTGGTTCTTGAAATTAGTATTTTGTGATGATAGGTTGGCATAGAGTTCTCTTTACTGCTAAGCACTTCCTCATAAAGCTTTTCTCCACTTCGTAGGCCTGTATATACTATTTCTATTTCTTTTCCTGGCTGAAAACCAGAAAGACTTATCATTTTTCGAGCTAAATCTACAATTTTAACAGATTTACCCATGTCAAACACAAAAATCTCACCTCCCTCTCCCATAGCTCCGGCTTCCAACACAAGTTGACAAGCTTCAGGAATGGTCATAAAAAATCTTGTGATCTCTGGATGTGTCACAGTGATGGGCCCACCCTTTAGTATTTGCTTCTTGAATAAAGGAATTACCGATCCATTTGATCCCAATACATTACCAAATCGCGTAGTGATGAATCTTGTAGAATCAGGATTTGTTTTAGTCAGGTAATTGTTGAGTGACTGAACATAAATTTCTGCTATTCTCTTTGAAGCCCCCATCACATTGGTAGGGTTCACGGCCTTATCTGTAGAAATCATTACAAACTTTTTCACTCCGTGTTTCACAGAAATGTCAGCTAACGTCTTAGTGCCCTTTATATTACATAACACAGCTTCAAAAGGGTTCCGCTCCATCAATGGAACATGCTTATAAGCAGCGGCATGATAGACCACGTCGGGTTTAAATTCTTCAAAAATCGAATCCATACGTTCTTCATTGGTCACATCACCAATGACAGGTACCACTTCTACAGTTCCTTTTTTAGCTCGCATATCTTCGTTGAGCTCAAACAAGGGTGACTCTGCCTGATCTACCAAAATGACAGCTTCAGGCAAGTAATATAATATTTGACGTACAATTTCACTTCCGATAGAACCAGCAGCGCCTGTTACCAATACGCGCTTTCCTTTTACATCAGCCTTAATTTTACGATTGTCGAGTTTTATACTTTCTCTACCCAGCAATTCTTCAATGTTGATTTCGCGTATCTGATTTGGACTGAGTTCACCTTTGATCCAATGGTCTACAGGTGGTACAATTCTCACTTTGATGCCCGCTCTCAAGCAGTCGTCTACTATGGCGTTTTTTCTTTCTACCGATAATCCAGCGTCTGCAATTATATATTCTTTAACATCGAAAGTATGAATGACTTTCTCAAAATCTCTTTTGGCATCATATATCTTTATACCATCGATGATTTTGCCAACTTTTTGGCGATGATCATCAAAAAAAACAACAACTTTCTTTGCATTTTTTGAGTCATTTTCAATTATCTGTCTGGCAATTAATCCGGTACGTGTAGTGCCAAATATTACTACACCAGCTTTCTTACGATCGGGCCTGAAGAAATATGAAAACAATTGCTTTACAGCTAATCGATAGGCAAAGAGAAAAATTATTGAAGTAAAAAAAGCAATAATAGCTACTGAGGCAGGGAGAATAATATCACCCATATAATAGTAGCGAATAAAACTTGTAGCTAAAGTAAATCCTGTAGTAAGTGCAATGGTGATTAAAATTCTACCAGCATCTTGTACACCTGTATATCGAACGATACCAGCGTAACTTTTTGTAATTAGGCTGGAAAACATGCTAAATACTACAAATAGAAAAATTCCTTGATTGACGTGGTAATCATTGAATTTGCTGTAGTCAAAATTGAACCTTAACAGAAAAGCTAGCAAAGAAGAGAAGAATACGATCAGGATGTCAATAATGATAATTATCCATCTTGGTAGAATTCTAATTTTTAAGATTGATGAATCCATTGGTTGAATGTTGGTCGACCAAAAGTAATAAAATTAATCATATCAACTATTAAAACTATCTCAAAAAAATGTGGCGATAAGATTAAAATATATAATCTCTGATTGTAATTTTATTAAAGTTTTAATTTAACCCATTAGTCTTAGAAAAAATACTTACATAGACACTTCGAATATTTCAGTTATTTGTTTCACCTCCTTTTCAGATATGTGACTGCCTGATGGCAAGCAGAGACCCCTTTGGTGCAAATCAGCAGATACCCCATTGATATATTTTTCGCATTCTGCAAATAATGGCATGGTATGGAGAGGTTTCATGGCTTCCGTGGCTTCAATACCGGCATTCAGCAACTTTTGCTTTACGCTATTTCTAGTTATGTTGTCTGGAAATAATACCACTGATAGCCACCTATTTGATATGTGTCCAGGTAAGTCTTTTTGAAAATCAACCCCAGTAATATTCTTCAAATACTTGTTATACCATATGAAACAATGTTGTCTTGCAACAATCCTTGAATCAAAATCAGTGAGTTGGCCCAACCCAAATGCTGCCGCCAAATTTGTAATTCTATAATTATGGGCAGTTTCGTCAAATGCAAAATAATTCATTTGATCCTTTCCCTGGTTTGCAAGTTTAGCAGCATGGTTGTACCAATTGGGACTGTTGCTACATAACATACCTCCGCCACCTGTAGTTATTATTTTATTACCATTAAATGATATTATACCCATATCTCCTAAACTGCCTGCCGGCCGGCCCTTATAACTACTTCCCAGCGCCTCAGCTGCATCCTCGATCAAAGGAATCTCATATTGCGTAGCTAAGGCAGAAATTTCATCATACTTTGCTGGCATACCATATATATGCACATAAATAATAGCTGCGGGCTTTATACCCTTTGCCAAACTTTGTTTGATTGCCTTCTCCAATAAGGCAGGATCCATGTTCCATGTATCAAATTCGCTGTCAATAAATACCGGCCTTGCTCCTACATATTGGATAGGGTAAGCAGTAGCGCAGTAAGTCATTGATTGACACAAAACAGTATCGCCAGCTTTTATATTTAAAAGTTTCAGTGCCAGATGTATGGCGGCAGTACCAGAATTTAACCCAATAGCATATTTTGTTCCACAAATATCGGCTATACGCTGTTCAAATCTGACAATATGTGTACCTGAGCTTGCTACTTGTCCTATTGCCAATGCCTCATGAAGCAGCTCTTGCTCTGCACCTGATAATGATAAAGGTGATAGCAATATTTTCCCATCTATGGTCTGTAATTTTGTTTTCAATACCTCCTCCTCACTATTTTTCAACATCCCGATATTTGCAATTGATTTGCTGCAAGTTACGGCACTAATTTGTTTTGTAAAAAGTAGTTTTACTTTTGTCTAAAGATATATTAAGGCATTGGACAAACATTATTCTATATCAAAGCATTTTCCAAGAGTTATTCTTTTTTCATTTATCGCTAAACCACCATCTATTTTTTATGAGAGCTAAAAAATGCACGCTTTGTAATCAAAACTTTATATGCGAATCAGATAGTGAGCACTCAACATGCTGGTGTTATAGATATCCACATATAAATAAAGTAACCGAGGATCAAGATTGCCTTTGTGCTACATGCCTTCAAAATAAGATAATTCGATCGATTAATGCTTTCGTAGAAGCTTATAAAAAAGGAGAAAGTCCCAACCTTGCTCAGCAAAATTACTATTCACATACCGAATTAATTGAAGGTATTGACTACTACATTGAAAATAAAAATTGGGTCTTTACAGAATGGTTTCATTTAAAACGTGGTCATTGTTGTGGAAATGGATGCAGGCATTGCCCCTACAATGGTTAATAACCAAAAAAATGATTAGTTCACCTGATTCAAATACCCAATCCTGCGCTACAGTTCATGGTACGTTAATCCTATAAGTCCTTAAATTTATGTATTCGAGTTTACCTTATTTCTGGCTCTGCTCAATGAAAAAATTTAGGCTTCAACTGTTTGTCATTTTTTATGTAGCATTATTTTTGTAGGTTTAGTGGCTTTAGTTTGGTTGTCAGGCTTATTTTATCTTTTTAAATCGTAAGTAAAAGCATGAGTGAATTTGCAAAAACATTAAGTATCAAAAATAGAAAAGCGAGTTTTGAATACATTTTTATTGATAAATATACAGCCGGGGTAGCACTTACAGGTACAGAGGTAAAATCTGTACGTCAAAGCAAAGTTAATCTGCAACACGCTTTTTGTAGCTTTCACCAGGGCGAGCTTTTTATTAAAGAAATGCATATCAGCCCCTACAACCTGGCTTCGCATTACAATCATGAGGCCACAAGAGAACGTAAATTATTACTCAATAAAAACGAGTTGAAAAAATTATTCGGAAAAAGTAAGGAAAAAGGGCTTACTATTATACCTACTCGTCTGTTCATCAGCGATCGCGGTCACATTAAAATTGACATTGCACTGGCAAAAGGGAAGAAACTATTTGATAAACGAGAGGACATAAAACAAAAAGATATAAAGAGGGAGTTATCGCGAGTTAAATTTTAGCACCTTCGATATACTAAAATTATAATCCGGCATAAGCCATAAAGGTGACATAAAGAATAATGGAAACTACGTATGGGATTTGTAGATTGGCCATAGTGCCGGTAAGATCGGAGGCTAAACATAGCGCCGAGCAAATTAGTCAGTTGTTGTTTGGCGACCATTACGAAATTATTGATACAACTAAAGATGGCAAGTGGTTGAAAATTCAAATTTTCTTTGATGGTTATATAGGATGGATTGATAAAAATCAGCATACAGAAATTCCACATGAACACTTTGAACTGTTAAACCATGTTGAGTACAAAATTTGCACAGATGCTGTAGCTGGCATTTTATATAAGAAAAAACTCATCAATATAGTTATTGGTAGTATCTTGCCAATATCGAGTTCAGAATTGTTTGATGTACACGAACAGTTTGCTTTCAATGGGGAATCGAAAAATATTGGTCAAAAGTCAAATTTTGAATACCTCAAAAACATTGCTCTGAAATACCGAAATGCACCTTATGCATGGGGAGGGAAATCTCCATTTGGGATAGATTGTTCAGGCTTTTCGCAACAGGTTTTTAAAATTTGTGGTTATAAGCTTAAACGAGATGCCAAAGATCAGTTTTTACAA
>DAIQNU010000258.1:315-5418 GCA_036788235.1 Cyclobacteriaceae bacterium | reverse complement strand
TTTTTATCTCAGTCATAAAGTGACTGCCGTAGAAACTAAAGCCAAAGAGGTGACAGTGAAAGCAGAAACACCCAAGGGAGAAACCTTGGAATTGAAGGGCGATTACTGTCTCGTATCTGTAGGTAGAAAACCCTATACCGATGCCTTGGGACTGGATAAGGCTGGGGTAAAAACCAATGATAAAGGTCAGGTGATTGTTGATAAAAACCTGAGAACTGACAGCGAGAATATTTTTGCCATTGGCGATGTGA
This sequence comes from Cyclobacteriaceae bacterium, assembly GCA_036788235.1. Classification (GTDB taxonomy): domain Bacteria; phylum Bacteroidota; class Bacteroidia; order Cytophagales; family Cyclobacteriaceae; genus JAFIEV01. Next base: position 5,167 of record DAIQNU010000258.1, on the reverse strand, counting down.
TTAAGGGAGCTATGCTGGCACACAAAGCCGAAGAAGAAGGAGTTTTTGTTGCAGAAACTATTGCCGGTCAAAAACCGCATATAAATTATCTGCTCATACCGGGTGTCGTCTATACTTGGCCGGAAGTAGCCGCAGTTGGCTATACAGAAGAGGAACTCAAAGAAAAGAAAATTGCCTACAATGCTGGTGCTTTTCCATTTAAAGCCTCTGGACGTGCCAGAGCCAGTATGGATATTGACGGACAAGTGAAAGTACTGGCAGATAAAAATACCGACGAAATATTGGGTGTTCATATCATTGGCCCCAGGGCTGCTGACATGATAGCCGAAGCCGTTGTAGCCATGGAATTTAGAGCCTCAGCAGAAGATATTAGCAGAATGTCGCATGCGCACCCTACATTCACAGAGGCACTGAAAGAGGCCTGTCTGGCTGCCACGGGCAACCGGGCTTTGCATATTTAGTGTTCTTAAAGGTGGTTGGCCGTTGGCACAACCACGGCGCAAGATTCCTGCCTTCGCTAGGAATGACGAAAAAAGGTTAGAGGGAATGACGAAGCGGGATTGAAAGGAATGACGCGTCACGGCATCACGCATCAAGTCTTCACAGTCTTTGGACTGAACATCAAAGGAGACAACAAATTATCCTTTGCGGAACCTTAGCGCCTTTGCGAGCTTCTCAAAGCGTCGAAGACGCTATTTTATTTTAGTTATATAATAGACCTTCAGCTAAGTGGTTGGCCGTTGGCACAACCACGGAAAAATCATTGGAAGCTATGCGTTGGATCATAAACACCTTCCATTAGAAGCTGTAACTTAGATTTAATTTAAATTGCAGAAAATGGAATATATAGTAAAAGGAAGCGTGTCGCAAGCGGCGGATTTGGTCGCCTATTCAGAAAATAGCATCGTAAGCAAGCAAATCATCAAATCGAAAAGTGGTAACATAACGGCATTTGCATTTGACAAAGGTCAGGGCTTGAGCGAGCACACAGCGCCTTTCGATGCCTGGCTGCATATATTGGCTGGTAAGGCAGAAATAATGATTGGCTCGGAGTTTTTCGAAATGGTAGCGGGCGATGCCATACTGCTTCCAGCAAACGTACCCCATGCTGTGAAAGCGACCAATGCGTTTAAAATGCTTTTGACTATGATCAGGGAACCTAAAAATGACTAGCGAATCAAAACAAAAATGACCTCACAGATAACCCGGATAATCACAGATCAACATTGACAACAAAACTTCTGTGCAAATCTGTGTCATCTGTGAGGAACTTTTGAGCGTTTAACCTTTGAGTGTTTCAAATATATCAACTGTAGCACCACTTTTATTTAAAGTATAAAAGTGTAGTCCCGGCACATTCTTTTCCAGCAGTTCCCGGCATTGGGCTATAGCAAAGTCCACCCCTATTTGATAAGTTTTGTCACTATCATCCTGATGAGGTTCTAGTGCTTCTACCAGAGCTTCCGGAATTTTCGATCCCCCCATTTCTGCAAAGCGCTTAATCTGCTTGAAGTTGGTAATTGGAATAATCCCAGGAATGATAGGCACGTTTATTCCGGCTTTTCTGGCTCTAGCTACAAAATCGAAATAATAGCTATTGTCAAAGAAAAATTGGGTGACTATAAAATCAACCCCTTTGTCAACCTTATACTTTAACATTTCAATATCCAAATCATTACTTTTTGATTCGGGATGTCGCTCGGGATATCCCGCGGCACCTATTGAAAAACGATTTTGCGCTGCCGCAATTTCTATCAGATCGCTGGCATGATGCAAATCGCCCTGGGTATTTTCAAAAGTTTGTTGCCCTTTGGGTGGGTCGCCACGCAAGAGCATAAGGTTTTTAATGTTACGCTCATACAAATAGTCAAGATCTCGCAGCACCTTTTCTCTGGTAGCATTTACACAAGTATAATGCGCCATAGAGCATAGGCCTATTTTATTTTGAAGGTAGTCTACCAGATCGAATGAAGCATCCTGTGTAGAACCCCCTGCTCCGTAGGTTACTGATATAAATGTTGGGTCTAGTTTGAGTAATTGCCCAACATTGATGCCCAACTCAAGGATTGAAGCATAATTTTTGGGAGGGAAAAATTCAAATGAGTAGGTGGTTTGTCCACTTAAAAGTATATCGGCAATTTTCACTTTTTCGTTGTTTTATTTCTGGCGGGCAAATTAAAACAAAAAATTGGATGAATGGAAACAGCCTTAACAAGAAGCATGAGAGTTTGCCATGCAGATTGTATGAATAGCAAATTACTCAAGACCCCATTTTTTTAACTTGAAATATTCAGAATTGTAAACTATCTTACTAAACTGGCTAATTCTAAATGCCGAATTACAATACTTTTCATTTTATTAATTTTATATGCCTATAATATAAAGCCAGAGCAGTTTTAGATTAAAAAAGCATTGAATCATTCAATTTTTCACCTGATCAATGTAAATTCTGTAATATAAATCGATTTCTAATTATTAATTTCGTAATATTTTGCCATTTCTAATAATTAAAAGGAATTTATTTAAACAATTTATGGAAAATACGCATTAAGTAACTACTTTTATTACACCTATATTAATTAACCTAATTTTTAACATTATGAAGAGAGTATTACTTATCTGTACATTTTTGATGGCAGTGGTGAGTTTGGATATCCAAGCTCAAAGCCGGGTAGTGACCGGTACAGTAACCTCGGAACAAGATCAAAGTTCTGTTCTAGGTGTAAAAGTGGTGCTAAAAGGCACATCCACAGGCACAGTAACCGATATTGATGGTAAGTATCAATTGCAGGTACCAGAGGCAGGTGGAACACTGGTTTTTTCGTTTTTGGGCTTAACAACCGAAGAAGTGCTCATAGGCACTCAGTCTGTCATTAACATGGTAATGGTAGCTGACATCAGACAATTGACGGAAGTTGTTGTAGTTGGGTATGGAACCCAGTCGAGAAGAGATGTTACAGGCTCTATTTCCAGTGTATCTGGCAAAGATTTAGAAAATTTACCTGTAGCTAGTTTAGATATGGCGCTACAGGGTAGGGCTGCCGGTGTGTTTGTGAATACACCTTCTGGTACACCAGGCGCGGGTATATCCATGCAAATTAGGGGGAACACCTCCCTTTCGGCAAGTAGCCAACCCTTGTATGTGGTTGATGGTATTCCGATGATCTCAGAAGATCTGTCTGAACTATTTACAGGTGGCCAAGCAACCAACTCATTGGCTGATATCAATCCACAGGACATTGAGTCCATAGAAATTTTAAAAGATGCTTCTGCCTCGGCCATTTATGGATCTAGGGGTGCCAATGGTGTAGTCCTAATCACCACTAAAAGAGGTAAGGCTGGACAAAGCAATATTGATTTCAATGCATATTATGGCTTTCAGAATCCAACCAGGACAATACCTATGATGGACTCTAGGGAGTATCTTTTACTAATGGATGAAGCCGCTAGAATGGATGACATGTATAGAGGCACAGATTTCGGTGACAATTATGTTACAGGAATATGGGGCTTGGATCCAGATGATCCAGATTTGCAAAATACACGTTGGTACGATGAAATATTCAGAACAGCGCCCATACAAAGCTATGATATTTCTGCCAGAGGTGGTAATAACAAAACCAAATACTTTACTTCCTTATCCTATTTCGACCAAGATGGTATACAATATGGTACAGGGTTCAAAAGAATAAGTGGTCGTATCAATCTAGATACTGAAATAAATAATTGGTTGACAATGGGTGTTACCATGAACGTTAACCGAACAATTCAAGACCGAACCATCAATGATAACTCCGTATATGGGGTGGTTATTAATACCTTGGCCGCAGATCCATTGATGCCAGTTTTGGAGGATGATGGAACTTATGCTAACCCTTTCAGCTATTTTGGATGGTGGATGTTGGAAAACCCCGTAATGATAGCTAAGGAATATGAAAGGTTTACTAGAACTACCCGTGGTTTAGGAACGATATTCGCAGAAGCAAAAATCATCGATGGATTAACCTTCAGATCATCACTTTCTATCGATTACACCAGTTTGGTTGACGAAGGGTACACACCTTCTATTTCCAGAGAATCAAGAGTAAGGCAAGCCAATGGATTTGCTGTATATAGTACCACAGAAGATTTTACTTGGCTTGCTGAAAACTACTTATCATACGCTAAGGAGCTCACTGGTGGACATTCATTGAATGTCGTACTGGGAACATCATACCAAGCGAGCAATAGAAATTTTGCTTCTATCAATGCAGAGAGATTTCCCAATGATCAATTTACCAAACTTAGTGCTGCAGCTTTGGTAACAGCTGGTTCTACATCAGGCACCAACTGGGGATTGGCTTCGTATTTCGCCAGAGCTAATTATTCCTACAAAGACAAATATCTGTTTACTTTTACGGGTAGAGCTGATGGTTCATCGCGATTTGGTGAAAACTACAGATATGGTTTTTTCCCCTCTGGATCTCTTGCCTACCGTGTGAGTGAAGAAGCGTTTTTTCCAAAAAACAATATTTTGACAGATATAAAGTTGAGAGCAAGTCATGGATTAACCGGTAATCAAGATGGTATCAATAATTTTGCCTCAAGAGCTTTATGGGGAATAACTTCATATCGACAACAATCGGGTATTTTCCCTACCCAACTTGCCAATCCCAACTTAACCTGGGAAAGCACAGCACAAACTGACTTTGGTATTGAGCTTGGATTTTTAGAAAACAGGATTAATCTGAATGTAGATTATTTTATTAAAACAACAGAAAATCTTCTTTTGAATAGAAATGTTCCTGGAATATCGGGATATAGAACAGTAACTGAGAACATCGGAAGCGTGCAAAACAAAGGAATTGAGTTT
>DAIQNU010000258.1:0-296 GCA_036788235.1 Cyclobacteriaceae bacterium | reverse complement strand
AATGTGATAAGAAGTCCATTTAACTGGAATGCTTCATTTAATATTTCAAGTATTCGTAACGAAATTCTGGATTTGGTTAATGATGGTGAATTAGTGGTAGATTCTCATATATTAAAAATCGGACAGCCTATCAGCACCTTTAATCTTATCAAATTTGAGGGTGTAGATCCTGAAACCGGAGCTCCATTGTGGCAAATTGATGAAAAAGATGCTGAAGGGAATGTTATCGGTAAGACGACTACAACTGATCAAGCTGTTGCGCAACAAAACAGGATTCTAGCAGGAACTGCACTACC
>DAIQNU010000257.1:0-5424 GCA_036788235.1 Cyclobacteriaceae bacterium | reverse complement strand
AGCTACGGGACTACCATTCGATTCGAAGAATGCCATTTTCGGCCCCATGTTTTCCCTCATGGTTCCTGTTGATATTGTTTTGGAGGTGCCGGTGGGAAATGCAGAATTCAGGCTCAAGGGTGGTGTTTTTGGCTTTTACAATTTTGGTGTAAAACTCAACGAAGGCAATTTTGATAGAGCACTCAGAGATTATCTAGATTTTCAAGTCCTGAATGCCGACATGCAATTTGACAACCAGCCCGGCTATGGGTATCGTGGGGGTGCAGAGATCATTCTGAACTTTTCAAAAAAGTTTGCCCTTACCATGGAGGGTATGTATCATGTGGGGGGCGCGAAGTATGCTTTACAGGGAGATTATTCCGGTGTGCATGCAGGTTCTTCCACCATACAAAGCGGTTCGGTGAGTTACCCCGATACTCGTATCGATTTTACAGGAATGGAAATTTCACTTGGGGTCCTGTTTACACCATAAAAAATCACAATTTATATGTAAATTTATCATTCTTCCAAAACCCATGTGATATGATAAAAATAAGGGAAGCATATATAGGCGATGCACAAATTATTACTGAGTTTCAGCTTAAGATGGCATTGGAAACAGAAAAGCTGTGGTTAGATGAGCAGGTGGTCACCAAAGGAGTGGAGGCTGTTTTGAACCAACCCAACTTGGGAAAATATCTGATTGCCGAGAAAGAATTGAATCCTGTTGGCGTTTTTATGATAACTTACGAGTGGAGTGATTGGCGCAATGCCACCGTTTTATGGATGCAGTCGGTATATGTAAACCCCGAAAGTCGTGGTGAGGGAGTGTTCACACAAATGTATTCTTATCTAAAAAAAATGGTCAATACGAATCCTGATTACTGCGGCGTTAGGCTATATGTAGTTAAAAACAATGAAATAGCCAAATCTGCTTACCACAATGTAGGCATGAGCCACGAACACTATGAAATGTTTGAATGGATGAAACCAAAAAACTAAGGATGTCTTTGAGTGTATTAAATTCTACCTGACGAATACATAAATTTTACACAAAAAACTTGAATAATATATTAGGAAAACAAAAAAGGTAAGTTTTAGGCGACGTTCGGTTCTAAAAACTATTTTTTTACATTTTCTATAATTTGAATATCAAAAAAGATATAGCTGCTAAAACAATTGTTAACTTTCGGACTTTAGCCATAAAGAAGCAAGAAAATATCTGTACAATGAAAGTATCATTTGAAACCATAAATCCTGAAGCTAAGGTTTGGATCTACCAGGCCGATAGAATGCTTACACAAGAAGAAGTAAATGCTATTTTAGAAGAGGCTGATGTCTTTATTTCCAATTGGGCAGCACATGGCAAACCTTTACAAAGTGCGGTTAAGATATACTATCATCGCTTTTTGGTTTTGGCAGTCGACGAAGCCTACAATCTGACCAGTGGTTGTTCTATTGATGCATCAGTACATTTTATTAAAGAATTAGAAAGTAGATTTCAAATAGATTTCTTCAATCGACAAAAAATTGCCTTTTTGGTAAATGGCCGTGCCGAAACGGAAGATCTCAATGCCTTAAAAGAAAAGATCAAGCTTGGCGTAATAAAACCTGATAGCATGGTATTCAATAATTTGGTTGATAAAAAAACATTGCTAGAAAGCCAGTGGTTGATGCCCGCTGGAAGTAGCTGGATGGCACGCTTTTTTCAGAGCTAGAGATCTTTGTCAACCACTACTTAGAATCATTTTAGATATTAACTAAGGTAATAAATTTAGGCTAAGAGTAGTTATTCATTAAAATATTGCAACTTAAATGTTTTTTAACATCATATATTCTAAATTATGGCCTTTAAGTATTTAGTCTTATGAAATATCTGAAGATTTCCCCAATTGTGCTCATAGTTTTCGTGCTCGTTTCGTGCAATGCGGGTAAAATGGCCATGAAAAAAGGCGATAAACGATTAAAATATGGCGAGTATGAAATTTCGGTCGATTACTATGCCCGAGCAATTGAAAAAAATCATAATGTAGGCGAAGCGAATTTTAAAATCGGTGAAGCTTACAGGCTTTCCAATCGTGTCAAACATGCATTGCCCTATTATGAGCGCGCTATTAATTCAGGTTATCAACATGATGAACTCCCTATAATGTATTCCAGATCGCTAAAGGCAAATGAAAAATATAGTGAAGCGAGGAAGGTATTGGAGGTATATGTTGACAATGGTGGTGAAAAAGAAGCTTTGGAGTTGGCTCAAATGGAGATTAATAACCTCGTAAAACTTAGCGAAATCATTGATAAGCCAAACTATTTCAGAGTGCGCAATCTTGAAGATATCAATACTGCTGCTGCAGAGTATTCTCCGGTTTATCTCAATTCTGAATTGTATTTTACTTCCTCACGTAATGGCGGGAAAATTTACAAAGCAACTGGAACCGCATTTACGGATATTTACAAAGCCAAAACCAAGGGTGCAATTGTAGATGTTTCAACCGTGACTCCTCTTGGTGAAGAAATAAACACGCCCATAACCAACGAAGGTTCAGTAACTTTTTCTCCTGATGGACAAACAATGGTTTTTGCAAAAGGTAATAGCGGCAGACGCAAAGGCGCAGATGATGTAAATTTATTCATCACTCGGTTTCGTAGAGGTAAATGGACTGAGCCAGAATATATGCAGATTAACGATGCAAAATCCTGGGATTCTTCACCAGCATTCTCGCGCGATGGAAGCACACTATTCTTTGCGTCAAACCGATCAGGCGGTTTTGGAGGCACTGATTTATATGCCGCTACAAGAAATCGCAGAGGTCAATTTGCCCGGGTTCGCAATCTAGGACCTATTATCAATACGGCTGGTAATGAAATGTTTCCACATATGTCTGAAGATGGCAGATTGCACTTTTCATCCAATGGCCACCCGGGCATGGGTGGGCTCGATATTTTTGTAGTTAATCGGCAAGATGGCAAGCTAAAAGTTGAAAACCTGGGCCCTCCAGTCAATTCATCAGACGATGACTTTGCCATATATTTTTATGATCCAACTAAAGGATTCTTTAGTTCTAATAGAGAAGGAGGCAAAGGAGATGATGATATATATACCTTTGTAAACAACGATCCCGACCTTAAAATCATAAACTATTTCTTAGTTGGAACCACCAACACTATTACCGAAGAAAGCGGTGAAGCCATTTTACCCAACACTGTTGTAAGACTGAAGAGTGCCAATACCGATGAGATTTTAGGAGAAACACTCACTGGCCAAGATGGTGGATTTAGATTTAGAGTGTATGAAGAAGAAGATTACATTTTACTTGGTGAAAAGGACGAGTATTTTACAGCCAGGTCTAATTTTACCACCAAGGGCAAATCTATCCCTAAAGAGAATCTGACACAATTGGTTACTAACCAAGTTTTTGAAGCCAAGCTTTTGTTAGATCAGATTGTACTGGATAAGTCTATCGTTGTCGAAAATATTTATTACGATTTGGACAAATGGGCTATCCGTCCTGATGCTGCCAAGGAGCTCGATAAGATTGTTACCATGCTTGAAGACAACCCTGAGATAAAAATAGAGTTAAGCTCACATACAGACAGTCGTCAAACGGTTGATTACAACCTTGAATTGTCAAGAAAACGTGCGCTTTCAGCGGTAGAATATATTGTATCAAAAGGCATTGATTCTGATAGACTCACTGCCAGAGGTTATGGAAAATCAAGGCTCTTGATTTCAGATGATGAAATAAATGCTATTCCTAATGAGGAAGCAAGGGAAGCGGCTCATCAAAAAAACCGTAGAACTGAGTTTAAAGTGACAGAAATAGGCGTTAGATCGGTATCAGATGATGAAGATGAAGGTATAGAGGTGATCAGGGATGGTGGCGACCTCGAAAACAGAATAGATTGGGATAATTAATAATTATTGCAGTAAATAGTTCTTAATTCGATAATTTTGAGGCGAGAGGATTTTTCTCAGATTACCTGAGCACATTCCTATCGCCTTTTTTATTGCAAAAAAATTCGATGATGCAAGACAGATATATGCTCCGTGGTGTTTCTGCCGCGAAAGAAGAAGTTCATAAGGCTATTCAAAATATAGATAAAGGACTCTATCCTAAGGCTTTTTGTAAAATTGTGCCAGATTTGCTCTCTGGCGACCCAGACTATTGCACCATCATGCATGCCGATGGCGCAGGTACTAAATCATCTTTAGCCTATATCTATTGGCGCGAAACCGGTGACTTGTCTGTGTGGAAAGGCATAGCTCAAGATGCCATTATCATGAATGTAGACGATCTGGCATGTGTAGGGGCACTCAACAATATTTTGTATTCATCTACCATAGGCCGCAACAAAAAACTGATTCCTGGCGAGGTAATTTCTGCCATAATAAATGGAGCCGAAGAAGTGTTGCAAATGTTACGAGATCAGGGGATCGATATTTTTAGCACCGGTGGAGAAACTGCCGATGTAGGTGACCTTGTTCGCACACTTATCGTAGACAGCACAGTAATAACACGCATGCCGAGAGCATCGGTCATCAACAATGCCAACATCAGTGCTGGAGATATAGTTGTAGGCCTTGCCTCGTTTGGACAGGCGAGCTATGAAACCGAATACAACGGAGGCATGGGAAGCAATGGACTCACTTCGGCACGCCACGATGTTTTTAGCCTTGACTATCGAAAAAAGTATCCCGAAAGCTACGACCCCGCTTTGCCGCATGAGCTGGTATATACAGGCAAATATTTACTTACTGACCAGCCAAATGACTTACCCCTTGATATGGGGAAACTGGTGCTTTCGCCTACGCGTACTTATGCACCTTTGATTCTGAAAATATTGCAGGAAAAAGTAAAACTGCATGGCATGGTGCATTGTAGTGGCGGTGCACAAACCAAAGTTTTACACTTTATTGATGACCTGCATGTGATCAAAGACAATCTTTTTGAAATGCCGCCGCTGTTTAAGATCATTCAGAAAGAAAGCGGTACATCTTGGAAAGAGATGTATCAGGTATTTAATATGGGGCATAGAATGGAGCTGTATCTAACTGAAGATCAGGTGGCACCGGTAATGGAAATTGCAAATTCTTTTAATATCGAATCCAAAGTAATTGGTAGGGTTGAAGATTACAACAAAGGCAAAAAAGTAACGATTAAAAGTCCTAAAGGGGTTTTTGAGTATAGTTAATTTAGGTTTTTGAATTTCAGCATAATACGTTTCGCAAATTTACTGCTCGATAATTCCAGATATTTGCTTCGCTTAAAAAATTCTGGAATGACAAAAGGCTAGGTTTCAAAAGACTGAGACAAGCATTTTTCAAAGGATATCGCAAAAGTAAACGACCTTGCTTTTAATGGCGAGCGTTTTATTTTTTAAAGCATCCTTAAAGATGTGATTCCTCCTTTGATTCTTCTGAATCGTTCAGAAAGAGCCTATACT
>DAIQNU010000256.1:340-5427 GCA_036788235.1 Cyclobacteriaceae bacterium | reverse complement strand
GAATTTGAACAGCTCAGGCAGCTTCTGATTGATGAAGGCATATCATGCCCGATTTCTGGTACAACCAATTGGACCGAAATCCGTCAGTTTAACCTGATGTTTTCTACCCAAATCGGTTCTGTTTCTGACGATGCTAACTTGATATATCTGCGCCCGGAAACAGCCCAGGGTATTTTTGTAAACTTTCTGAATGTTCAAAAAACAGCCAGAATGAAAATTCCGTTTGGTATAGCCCAAATCGGAAAAGCCTTCCGTAATGAGATCGTAGCACGTCAGTTTATTTTTCGCATGCGCGAATTTGAGCAAATGGAAATGCAATTTTTCATTAGACCAGGCGAAGAAATTGAATGGTATGAGCACTGGAAGGCCATCAGAATGAAATGGCACTGTGCTATGGGAATACCTACTGAGAAATTGCGTTTTCACGATCATGAAAAACTGGCGCATTATGCAACAGCAGCCGTCGATATAGAATATAAATTTCCTTTTGGGTTTAAAGAAATAGAAGGCATTCATTCACGCACTGATTTCGACCTGATCAATCATCAAGCGATTTCGAAAAAGAAAATGCAATATTTCGATCCGCAGATCAATCAAAACTATGTGCCTTATGTAATTGAAACCTCTGCAGGAGCCGACAGGCTGTTTTTCATGTTGCTATGTAATGGCTATACAGAAGAAACAAGCGGCAGTGGCGAAGATCAAAAAAGCAGGGTCTATCTCAAATTTCATCCGGCACTTGCACCTGTTAAAGCTGCAATTTTACCCCTTGTTAAAAAAGATGGATTGCCAGAAATTGGTCGCAAAATATTTGAAGACCTCCGCTATGACTTCAACCTGATATACGAAGACAGCCAGTCAATTGGCAAACGGTATACAAGGCAAGACCTGATTGGCACACCTTTTTGCATTGCCATCGATCATCAAACCAAAGAAGATGAAACGGTGACGATACGACATAGAGATACCATGGAACAAGAGCGCGTAAAAATCGGCGATCTCAGAGGTATAATTGCTGAAAAGGTGTCCATGAAAAACATTTTTAAGAATTTGTAAAAAACGCTCTTTCGTTTTAGAAAATACAATGGCCAGAATGCTCTATGACCTTTCGATCCGTGGATACATAGCCGCCTTGAAGTTGGCGGCACCATGGAATAAAAAGGCAAAAGCAATGCTCAAAGGTCGAAAAAACGTATGGATCCGATACCAGACAGTGTTTAAAAAAAATACCAAAAAGGTAGTCTGGTTTCACTGTGCATCGTTGGGAGAATTTGAGCAAGGCAGAACAGTAATTGAAGCGTTTAAGCGCGAATTTCCACAATATTTTATATTGGTTACCTTTTTTAGTTCTTCTGGTTATGAGGTGCGCAAAAATTACAACCATGCCGATGCTGTGATGTATTTGCCCTGGGATACCGCAAAAAATGCCCGGGCTTTTATTGAGTTGGTCAAACCAAGACTAGCTTTTTTTGTAAAATATGAATATTGGCATCATTATTTGTGCGAACTCGAAAAACTCAATGCTGAGGTATATTCCATTTCTTCCATATTCAGATCTAATCAGCTTTTTTTCAAACCATTCGGGGGTTTTTACCGATCATTTCTCAATCGCTTCAATTATTTTTTTGTGCAGAATGAAGATTCATTAAGATTATTGCAAAGCATTGGGGTAGAAAATGCCAGCATTTCTGGTGATACACGTTTCGATCGGGTTAAAGAAATCTGTGCTAATAAAAAACAAATTGATATAGCTGATGAATTTAAGGATGGCAAGCCACTAATGGTTATTGGTAGTAGCTGGCCTTCGGACATAGAAATTTTGCGTCCTGTAATACAGAGCATGACTCAAGAGTTGAAATTTATTATTGCACCACACGAAATCGGCGAAAAGAACATTGAGGGTCTGATGGAGATGTTTGGTCATGAATGTATCCGTTTCTCTCAAGCTAGTGGCAAAGTAGCACGTAATTATAGAATATTAATCATAGATAACATCGGCATGCTTTCTTCTTTGTATCAATACGGTGAATTTGCCTGGATTGGCGGCGCTTTACGTAGAAGCCTTCACAATACCCTCGAAGCAGCTACCTATGGGATGCCGGTTTTCTTTGGCGCTGATCCGAGCAATGCCAAATTTGCCGAAGCAAAAGATTTGGTTGCACGTGGTGCTGCCATAGAAATTACTACATCAGAAGAACTGGAGAACCATTTGCAGATATTGCTAAATAATGAGCCTACACGCAAAGAAATGGCAAAAAAAGCATCGACATATGTAAACGAAAAGTCAGGTGCTACAGCTTTAATCATGGAATTTCTAAAATCCCGGTCTTATGCCTGAAGGATTGGTAACCAAATCGACAGGAAGCTGGTATCTTGTAGAAACCACCGACCATAAACTGATCGAATGCAGGACACGCGGCAAGCTCCGACTCAAAGACCTGAAAGTGACCAATCCGGTAGCTGTGGGCGATATCGTAATATATAGCCTTGAAAGTAGTGGACAGGGCATAATAGAAGACGTAAAGCCCCGCGAAAACTACCTCATACGCCGATCAATTAAAAAAGCATCGCATGGTCATATACTTGCCGCAAATATTGATCAGGCTATGCTCATTGCCACCCTTACTTTTCCCAAAACCTCCACCGGTTTTATCGACCGTTTTTTAGTTGCAGCAGAATCTTTCCGCATACCAACCTTGCTAGTACTAAACAAAAGCGATATGTGGAATGAAGAAATGCAAGCCTATGCCGATGAGTTTGCAAGCATTTATCCTCCTCTAGGTGTTTTTTGTATTAGCATTTCTGCTTTTAATGACACAGATATTTTAAAAATTCAGCAATTACTCGAAGGAAAATGTACACTACTTGCCGGGCATTCTGGTGTAGGTAAATCCACATTACTCAACAAGCTTCACCCTGATTTTGATCAGAAAACTTCGGAAGTATCTGCCTTTGCCAATAAAGGCACACACACAACCACCTTTGCCGAAATGTTCAAGATCAATGATAATACGCGAGTAATAGACACGCCAGGCATCAAAGAGCTGGGTCTAATTGATTTTTATGATGAAGAGATTTACCATTATTTTCCTGAAATGCGTGCTCTATTTGGTCAGTGCAAGTTTCACAATTGTACCCACACGCATGAGCCTGGATGTGCAGTATTGAAGGCAGTAAAAGATGGAAACATAGCTCATTCGAGATACAACAGCTACATCAGTATCATTACCGAAGAAGATAGCCATAGGTAGGGAGAAGAGTAAAATCGCCACAAATTTAGTTGAGGTGAAGTCATTATTTCTCACGCAAAGGTGGAGCGGTGAAAAGTGAAAAGAACATATTAAATTTATACCTAATGTTAATACACACCATGACCATGCTTCTAAAAATGCACTTTACATGCTGTATACTTACATTTACGCAAACACGGCATTGGTAAGAATTAAAGTATTTTACTTCTTTTAAGCGCTAACAATGTAAATCTGTATAGCCACTATACCAACTCAAACAAATTAACTTCCCTTGTTAATATAAAAACCGTTTTGCTTAGCCCAATTCGATTTAGTTAGCCAACACTATGAAATTTGTGCTTTTCAAAAAATGCTTATATTCAGTCGCTATACTTACTGAGTAAGAAATATGTTTACTTATGTGTATTTTTAAATTAAATATCATAAATATTTAAAAATACCTCAAGTCTAAAAATCTCGAATTAAGAGATTTTAAAACTTAAAAAAGGCATATATTTGCAGATAATTATACTTTAACAATATTTTATTAAAATAATTAAAGAATATTACAGGGTACCAGGGTTACCTTTTGATATCAAACTATATTAATCAATACGCACGTAGGGTGCCAGATAGAAATTGCATATTTTTTCTCTGACTTAAATCAATTAACCTACGTACATTACAAGTACAGGGAAAAATTTTGACAAGGAAAAATTTAATAAATATAATTTTATATATAAAAAATTGTGTTTTTAATAGAAGTCTTTGTAGTTTTGAAGCTTAAATTTGGAGGGCATGCCCTTCATGAAAAATTAACAATAATAACATTGCTTAAATGTTGAATTGAATTTTCAAGGTTAATGCAGGTGATTATGATACAACAACCAACAAAAAAAATAGATATGAGTCATTTATTCAGCAAAACAGCCCGCTTATTAAGTGTGTTGTTTTTCCTATTGGCCATTTTACAAGTGCAAGCCTTAGCGCAATGTGGCAATGGGGATGATCCCCTCAACAGTAAAATCAGGTATCTTGGAGGATGGAACAATAACGGCCGACCAGATAATCTGGTAAGCCCCGAGACGATATCTCCTGAGCTTAGGTCGTATATAAATAATACCCTACCAGAAGGCGTAAATCTAACAACTAACAGGCCTGAGCTTATTTCAGAAGAACTGCAATTCAACACGATTTTGCTAGATTCAGCAGAGGTTTTTGTAACTTTTGTACAGGAAGGTGCCGCATGGACTAACAGTTTGGGGTTTTATACATTTGATGTAACGAACCCACCTGAAACGGTAGAAGATGTTGACTCGCTTGTAATTATCCTACCGAACGTAACCCAACCTCAGGCTTTACAAGCAGGTGATAGAGTGTCTTTAGGTGTTTATGGCCCCGGTATTGGCATAGGCTATTTTTTAATTGCCAAAGGTTGGGTAAGCGACACAGTATGTATCAATGAACACATTGTATTCACCGATAAGCGTTTTAATACTTTTACTACACCAGGAATACGTCAGCACACCGTACTTCTTAACTACTCAGATGAAGACCTTCAAGTAGTTGGTATTGAAGATCAACCAAGACCAGGTGGTGACCGAGACTTCAATGATGTAGTATTCTACATAAAAACATTCCCTGATGTAATTGACACTGTATTGGTTCCAGAACTACCAAGAGCTGTACTTTCTGGTGACACTGCTGTTTGTAGCCCCGATGATCCTGCCTTTATTAAGGTTGCATTTGCAGGGCCTGGACCCTTTGACATTGTGTATACCAACGGCACCGAAAACATTGAAGTAAAAGATATTGAAGAAAAAGTTTTTAACAGCGAAGAAGCACTCGTCTTAAGAG
>DAIQNU010000256.1:0-330 GCA_036788235.1 Cyclobacteriaceae bacterium | reverse complement strand
AATAAAGGACATTGATGAAACAGAGTTAATAATTTCTACGCCTAGTATTGGATCTTACAGCCTTGTTTCAGTTAGGAATCGCTTTGGTTTAGGGCAAGTTTCGGGTTCTGCAGAAGTAAGTCTTGCCGGAACAAGTGCCACTTTCGATCCAGATTATAGCTACGGTTGCGATGCAATTGGCACTGAAATCACTGTACCAATTATTATATCAGGTGTAGGCGATTGGAAATTGCAATACAGTGTCGAAGGAGAGGAATTGTCTGCCACTGGATCTGAGGGAGAAACTTTGAATATAAGTACTAAAATAGGTCAGTCAATTAGTTTACTATT
>DAIQNU010000255.1:0-5433 GCA_036788235.1 Cyclobacteriaceae bacterium | reverse complement strand
CAAAAGATTGCTAAACAAACCAAATAACATTTATATCTATATTATTTCCCTATTAGGCCTCGTTTGCAACGAGGACTTTTGAGAAGGGAGATTGCATCGCTAGGGATGTAGGCCGTCGAAATAAATATCATTTTTTCTTCGTGATTTTAAAAAATCAACTCAAAAAAATATAGACAGATGACAAGTATGCCGTTGATCTTATCGATATCAATTATGTGCTAAGTAATCCTGTTCGCACAGGGTTGGTCGAAAATAAGGCGCATTTCAGCTATTCGAAGCATTAGTGCATTACAATCGCACTTCTCTATCGTACTCGTTCCACCTGTCCGGCTTTGGCGGAAACGAGGACGATAGAGGGGAGATACAGGCATCAATTATGTGCATATTCATCCTATGATGAGTGTGGACTTGGCTTCCGTGCAACCCTTTTTCGTCATTCCTAGCAAAAGCAGGAATCTGAAAAAGGGAGTCTGGTATACCGCATTCTTTCTTCTCCTCTAAGATTCCGGATATTTTCTCCACTACCCTACAAAAATTCCAGAATGCCGACAGGTACATTTAGGCATCATTTCTAAATCTATTATCACCCATCACTAAATCACCGAACAACGCATTACGCATTTCGGATCACGCATCACGCATTCATCACTATATCCCAATCCCAAATTTTTCAATGAATCCCTCGTCTGATCGACAATATCTTTTTTAAACGGTCATTTATTTACATAAATCGAAAACAAATCTCATTATATTTGATTTAATTGCAGCGGGATGTAGGAGTCTGTTTTTATTGTTTATCAAGTAGTTAATGCTTTTGTCTTTGTCCGTATGAAATACTTAAAATTCCGTATTGCTTCTTTATGTACATGCTTCATTTTTGCTGCTTATTCAGGCCTTTTTGCCCAGTCCCCCGCTGCCATAGGTAAAATCACCGGCACCATTACAGACTCCGTGAGCAGCAACGCCATAGAATTTGCCACCATTGCCCTCATTGATCCAATAACAGACAAGCCTGTAGATGGTACCATTGCCGATGGCAAAGGCAAGTTTACTATCAACAAAGTTCCAGAAGGTAGATTTACCGTCACCATATCTTTTATGGGATATATATCTAAAACATTCCAGAACATTGAAATAAGTCGCTCAAAAAGTGTGGTAGACTTGGGCAACATTGCATTGAATCCTTCATTTCAGGTATTAGGTGAAATTACAGTAGAAGGTAAAAAGGAATTGTTCGAAGAGCGTGTTGATAGAACCATTTACAATGCGGAAAATGATGAAACCACCAAGGGCGGCGATGCCGCTGATGTATTGCGAAGGGTGCCCATGTTGTCGGTAGATATGGATGGTAATGTTAGCATGCGTGGAAACCAAAATATACGGGTGCTGATTAACAATAAACCCTCGTCGATCATGGCAGCAAGTGTTTCCGATGCGCTCAAACAAATACCTGCCGATGAAATAAAGTCAGTGGAGATTATCACCTCACCATCTGCCAGATACGATGCGGAAGGATCAGCAGGTATTATCAATATTATTACCAAGAAAAATGCTTTGGAAGGTCTCTCTTTAAGCATAAACTCGGGCTTTGGCTTGCGGGGCTCGAACCTTGGATTGAATGGTGGATATCGCAAAGGCAAACTGGGACTAACTCTCGGTGGATTCGGGCGAGCCGGCTACAATGTAACGGGTGCTTTCGACAATGACCAGCTTACAACTAATGCCGATAATCAAGAAATATTGAATTCCCAATCGGCCAGCACAAGAAATCGATACTTGTTTGGCAATTATACTTTTGGAATGGATTACGATTTTAACAAAAGGAATTACATCATCGGTTCTGTACGCTTTGGTGCCCGGAATTTCAATACTTTTCAAGACAATCTCCTTACCCAAACTTTTCAGGAAGAAATGCTCTTGAACAGCAGCTTGCGAAATGTTCAGATCAGCGATCTATCGAGTACGGTTGATGTCAATTTTAATTACACTCACCTCTTTGCCAAACCTCAGGAAGAATTCAGTTTTCTTGCCTTATACAGTCGCAATTTGCGAAACAACGACTTTGAGAATATTGTGCTAAATCAGGCAACAAGCGGTATACTAACGCGCTTTCAGAATAGAAACGATAGCTACAATGAAGAAATCGCTTTTCAGGCCGACTACCAAAAGCCCATAAATAAAAACCAAATGCTGGAGTTTGGTGCCAAAGAAACCATTAGAAAGGTTGTAAGTGAGTTTGACTTTTTTACCGCAGATGGTGCCACTGGCCCATTGGTTCCTTCAACAGATTCACGTTTGTCCAATAATTTCAATTATGATCAAAGTGTTACTGCAGCCTATTTGTCATATACTTATAATACCTCCAAAGCATACAGTTTTAAGGCCGGCGCTCGCTATGAGTACACATTTATTCAAGCCAACTTTCAAGGCGAAGCTGATATCGACATTCCCGATTATGGCGTACTGGTACCCAGTATTAATGTATCGCGAAAGTTGAAAAACGGCAATATGATCAAGGCAGCTTACAATCGCCGTATTCAAAGGCCATCGTTGCAGTTTTTAAACCCCAACATTCAAGCTGGCAATCCTCTCAATATTACTATTGGAAATCCTGAATTAGAGCCCGAATTCACCAATAATTTTGAGCTTGGCTACAATACAAGCATCAAAGGAAGTATGATCAGTTTTACTGGCTTTGCCCGCAATACCAACAATGCCATTCAGAGTTTGCGCGATATTATTGGTTCTGACACCATTCGTACTACATACGAAAACATTGGGCTTGAAAGTGCCTATGGCATGAGTATCTACAGCAATATAAATATATCTAATAAATTCACCCTTAGCGGGGGCACCGATTTATACTACGCCGTACTAAACAACAATGACCCTAGCCCTATTTATGCTGCGGCCAATGAAGGTTGGGTAGCAAGTTACCGGGCATTCGGAAATTATAAATTTAATGACCTGTGGGCAGCACAATTTTTTGGTTTCTACAGGGGGCGCCAGGTGCAGCTTCAGGGTTTTCAGGGTGGTTTCGGAATTTATAGCCTCGGATTCAGAAGAGATTTCAAAAACAAGAAAGGTAGCATAGGCTTTGGTGCAGAAAACTTCTTTACCCGCGCTTTTAAAATACGAAGTGAGCTAAACTCACCAGTAATTAGTCAGCAAGGTCTCAACACACTAAACAACATGAGTGTAAGAGTGAACTTTAGCTACAGAATCGGTAAAATGGGTGCAGACACCAACCCAAGGCGTAAAAGGCGCACCATTACAAGCGATGATTTAAAAGATGGCATGGACGGCGGTGGTATGGGCGGTGGAATTCAAGAAGGTGGAGGTGGGGCTAGTCCGCAAGGTGGTCGTCCACAGCAAGGAGCCAGACCGCAAAGTAAGCCTCCAGCCAAGGATGGTGATCAAAAACCCGGACAGGGACAGGAAGGAAAACCTGCTGCTCCCGAACAAAAACCAGAAAATAAGGAATAGTTGACTAATGCGGCTCGAAGTGAATGGTTGCTTCAATATTCAATTGCGTTCTGATTTTTTCTTCAATCAAATGACACAGCTCGTGAGCATCATCTAGCGGGGTACTGCCTTCGAGTACTACGTGAAAGGTAAGCTCGGTATGCATGCCATATTTATGCACATGAAAATGATGGGGGCTGATGTTTTTTTCTGATATATCTGCACAGATCCTCTTAACTTTTTTAATAAGAATCTGATCTGGTTTTTCACCTAAAAGCGGGCTCACGGCTTCTTTTAAAACTATGCGGGCTGCATTGAGAATCATGAGCGAAACCAATATACCAACAGCACCATCCATCCACCAAAAAAACTCGTTGACAAATATGCCGACCAAAACGACAATAGAAGAAAGTGCGTCGCTGCGATGATGCCAGCCATCAGCACGCAGCACATCAGAGCCTGATTTTTTTGCTGCAAAAAAATTGAATTGAGCCATGAGCTCCTTTGCCAGGACCGACAGTACGGTAACGATAATAGCCAGGCGACTATATTTTACCCTACTGCCATCGATCAAACGCTCAACACCTTCTTTGGCAAAATTCAACCCAATAACTGCCAGCAATACTCCAATAACAAGTGCTGCAATGAGCTCTGCCCTACCATGCCCGAACGGGTGCTCATCATCCGCAGGTTTTTGTGCCAGTAAAATGGCAAATAAGGCAATGATAGAGGTGACGGTATCTGACAATGTGTGCCAGGCATCGGCGATCAAGGCAATAGAACCATCTCGAATACCTGCAATATACTTTGCTACAAACAAGAGTATATTGGCAATAATCGAAATCCAAATGGCCAGATGTTTATACCGGTTGGTCGTATTCATTGATAATTGAAAAGCTAACCTATAAAAGATAACAAATTTATCGGGAGAAATGGTGTCTGCAAGCTAAATCATTACTATTTTCACTTTTATGGTTTAATAATGTCCAAGTAATATTTTAAAATTCATTTGAATAGCGAAATACATGCATAATATTCCAAGAGTTATCCTGAATTTTTATTTGCCAGTTTGGCTTTTTGTCAATGATTATTTTGTTAAAAATATAACAATCGAAAGAGGCTAAATTATTCCATAGAAAATTAGTTCCTGAATTTTACCAAAAAAATACATGCTAAAATTGTTGAAGAAACGCGCTGGGAAGTCCGGATTACCTTCCGGAAGTCTGGTATATCTGGGCGAAGCAAAATCAGAAAGTATAAATATCAACCTTATTCATTATAACTCCACTACGTTGGAGGAAAAGACGCTCGTCAATTTAGAAAACTGTAAGGAGTATTTGAATGCCGACCATGTATCCTGGTTCAATATCGATGGCATTCACAATAAGGAACTCTTGGAACAAGCCGGCAAAGTCTTTGGCTTGCATTCGCTTTTTCTTGAAGACATCATGAGTACCGACCAGCGACCCAAATTTGAGGATAATGAAGATTGTCTATTTGTTGTATTGAACATGCTCACTTACGACGATGACCTGGGAAACATACACGCTGAACAGGTAAGTTTTGTTTTGGGCGATAATTTTGTGGTGTCATTCCAGGAAAAGCAAGGCGATGTATTTGAAACTGTAAGAGAGCGCATCAGGCTCGGCAAAGGGCGAATTAGAGGAAAAGGCCCAGATTATTTACTCTATGCATTGATCGACATAATTGTAGACAATTACTTTATCATTTTAGAAAAAATAAGCGATCGTATTGGTAATTTAGATGATGAGTTGCTCGAAAATCCTAATAAAAGTATTGTACATAAAATTCATTTACTTCGTCGAGAAATGATTTTACTACGTCGCTCCTTTTGGCCATTGCGCGATGTATTTAACTGGCTGGAGCGGGGTGAGACCAAACATATAAAGAAACACTACAAACCGACTAAAAAATAATCAAGGAGCTATCCAATTTGTAGACAGCTCC
>DAIQNU010000254.1:0-5434 GCA_036788235.1 Cyclobacteriaceae bacterium | reverse complement strand
CAGTTTTCGTCTTAGCTTTATTACCATTCAAGTTAATACTTGACTCACCAGTTGTCTTGAGCCAAATATTGGCAGTGCTATTAGCCGGAATCTCTACTTCCAAGGTTCTTTTTTCTCCATTCTTCTTCCATTTCGAAGCAATCTTCCCATATTGAGATTCATAGTAAGCATCTACCCATTCTATCGCATTATCAAAATCAGGCCGGATGATAAAATTGCCAAAACCAGGCGCATCGTCATCTGCCTGAATTCCTGCTAGTCCTTTAAAAAAATAGTCGCCAATAGAACCAAACATGATATGATTTCGCGATTGTGAGCCATCCCAATTCTGATACATGGTGTTGGCACCCAATACATCTACCCAATAGCCCCATCCAGGATATTCGCGCTTATCTGCAAGGGCATACAATACTTCGCTTTTTCCATAGTGCATTAGTACATTCAACACTGCTTTTGTACCTACCACACCGGCATCAATGTGTCCGTCTTTAGCTTCTATTGCACGCAGCAAACCATTGACTGCTTTTTCTTTCTGATCTTCCTCCACCAAATCAAAATGAAGCGCCAAAGCCATTGGCGTTTGCCCACCGTGATAATAAATTCCTTTCTCTGTATTGTAATATGTCTTATTAAAAGCATTTTTTATGCTTAATGCCAGTTCATGATAAATTTCAGCATCCTTGTTTTTACCAATAGCTAAAGCCATTTTTGACAGCATGCTGGTGAAATGGTAATAATGAGCTGAAGCCAAAAAAGGACCCTCGGTTAACCTTTCTAGTTGTTTGTGGTCGTCAATGCCGAAGTTTAGAAGGTTATCTACCGAGGCGCTATTAAGAAAATCTATATATTTTTTAAAATAGGGATAGTATTTCTCCAGCATACTTTGGTCTCCGGTGTATCGATAAATCTGCCAAGGTATTTCCATAAAGGCTCCCTCCCATTGTGGTCCGTAACCGTATTTTCGGGCTTCAGGGTCTTTTCCAAGGGTATATCCCCATCCACTGGTTGGAATGATGCCAGGAAGATCACCACTTTCCTGTTGCTCATCAACATAGTCATCGATCCACTTGAGGTAGGCTTGTACAATGTCATAATTGAAGAGTCCAACTTCTGCTACCAGCATAGCATCGCCAGTCCAGCCCATTTTTTCGCGATGTGGACAATCGGTAGGGTATCCATGATAGTTACCCAAAAATGACCAGCCGATGTTCTTCTGAGTCTGATTAAACATTTCATTAGAGCAACGAAAATCGCCTTTGCGCTCTAAATCGCTATGCACTACATCGCCCTTTAATTGTAGCAGTTCGATCGCAGGATCACTCATTGTGATTTCTATATATTGAAAACCATGGTAGACAAAAACCGGATGCCATGATTCTTCTCCATCACCCTTCAAAATGTACCTGTCGGTTTGGGTATCGCCTGTAAATATAAATCTGCTGAGCTCCTGAATATCCAGTGTGCTGTCTTCATAGATCCGTTCGCCATAGCGGATTTTCACCCTACTTCCCAATGGCCCTTTTACTTTGATATTGACCCACCCGGTAATATTTTGTCCTAGGTCAGCCATCATTACTGTATCATTTACTTGCCATGTTTTTATGGGTTCAAATTGCCCTGTTACCCTGATAGGCGGCATAATTTGTGAAGACATTTTTCCTTCTGGCCCTTTTACCAGTAGTGCATCTTTCCAGCCTGCATCATCAAAACCAGCTTCAGTCCATGCACCCAATTCCTTTCGAGCATCGTAAGTTTCACCATTGTGGATGCCATTAAACACAATCGGTCCCTCTGAAAACTTCCAACTATCATCAGAGGCAATGATTTGTGATTGGTCATTTTCGTCTACAATTACCAATTGCGCCCGCAATGACGGTGATTCACGCCAAGGAGCATTATCAAAATTCCATGCCGTGCGTGTATGCTGATTGTACCAGCCATTTCCCAATACTACACCAATGGCATTGTCGCCTTTAGATAATTGAGAAGTAACATCAAAGACCACATACTTTACTCTTTTGTCATATCGTGTCAACATTGGGTCAAGTACATGATCCCCTACCTTTTTACCATTGATTAATGCTTCATAGTATCCCAGACCTGATATGTACAATCGAGCCTTTTTTACCTTATCACTTATCGTGAATTGCTTTCTAAAATAAGGTGAAGGCAAAACCGGTGGTGTAGAATCTGACGCCGGAACGTGCGAAATCCATTGCGCTTTCCAATCGGAAGCTGACAATAAACCCATCTCCCACCATGCATTTTCACTAAATGAGGTTGCATTTCCTTCTTGATCCCAAATACGCACCTTCCAGTAGGCACGTTCGCCAACTTGTAATTCTTTACCCAGATATTTAATATGCTTTGAATGAGCCACATCAACTTTTCCACTGTTCCAGAGGTCGGCTGATTCTTCACTTAGCTTATCTGGACTAGATGCTACAAGAACCTGATATGCCGTTTGGCGTATATCATTGCCTGCTCCATCAATTTGCCAACTTAGCTGAGGGGTACTTTCCAAACCTAATGGATTGCTAAGATGATCTGATTTGAGTTGGTCTACTTTAGGCGAAATGCCTTGTGAACATGCGCTGAGAAATATTGCTACTAAAAAGAAAACCAATACTATGATTGACAGTGATTTTACAGAATAACAGCCTTCTCTGTGTTTATTGAAATTGAATATTGAAATCGATTTACCTGGCTTTCTCATAATTGCTTATGTTGTTTATTATTTATTTTTTACAATCAAATTAAGGGTTTTGATCACCACTATTGCTTACTAATAGCCCTACCGGCCGGTAAGACACCCCCCTTCACCCCCCTCAAGGGGGGATTAATTCTACTATATTTTGACTTTGAGGTGTAAATCATAATACTATCTATTTTTGGACTAAGCCTTTGTTGTATAATTCTCGCACCATTGCTTATAAAAAGCAAAATTACCCCCCCCACTTCCCGAAAATCGGGACAGGCAATGCGGGGATTATTACTGCTATATTTTGACTTTGAGGTATAATGCATATTTTCTATTTACAATTGATCAATGCCTTATTGCTTAATTCTTTCTCAACTACATTTAAATATTATTTAGTATCCTTCCTTTCGTCGCCATATGGTATCGATGCTCTCCGGCTATGTGCAAAAAGGGCTCGTATTTCCGCATCCACCACATTTTATCATCTGGGCTGCTTTCTACCAGTGTATCACCGGCTTTGCTTGCAGAGGTAGCAGAACTGAATTTCAGTCCGTCAAAATAAATCCCAAATGGCTGCGATTCTCCATCGTTGATATGCCACGTACCAAGGTTAATGACAATCCTATCCAATTTTAAATCATCAAAAGAACTACCTCCTTTTTCGTAATCTGCGACTATATTTACACTCGCCTGCTGCCAGGTATCAGGCATATCAGGCAATTGAAAATGCATGAAGTCAATTTCTCTATTGTCAGAAAAGCGGTCACTTAGGCCAGTAAAAGCTTTTCCTGCCCAATATGCCATATTGAGCAATTTGAAATTTTTACTAAAACCTTCTATCCAAACGAAAGCCCCAGACCAAGCCTTTGGATCAGAGCTTGCCCCGTCTATGCTATATTCGAATTGTAGATTTCCCGGACGGCCATTTATACTTACAGCCTGGCAAAGATGATTGATGGACTGTGGTAAACGATCCTGTCCCGGAATGGCATAGTCGCGTTTGCGTGAATAAAGGTATAAAGCAGCATAACTGTTTTCTCTGGCTACTTTGCGCACTTCCATTCTATTGGATGGGTTCGAATCTTCTGTATATACATAGCGCTTTGCCCAATGCTCCAATCCATTCTCAAAGCTACCATTTCTGATATGAGGTGTAGCTGGCAATTGCCATTTGGCACTTAACCAAAGCGGATATTCCTGTTCACTGAATTTTGGCAATTCTTCCGGATATGGATAAATTTCTTCTATAACCGACTTGAAATATACATTTGCCTTTTTGCCATCGAAATCGGCCACTAATAAGCCTTGGGATGGCCCACCATGCCATTCTTCTTCTCCAAAAGCTCTTGGACGGTAGCCTGCAGCTGGCAAATTGATCATTTTCATGCCTTTATAATCAACAGCCGTTTTGAATGAAGCTCGAATAGGAATATGTACATGTCCACTAAAAATATATTTGACATTACCGTGTTTGCTAAGTATATCAAGCAAGAGCCTTTTTACTTCAACAGATTCGGCATAATTAATCAAAGGATCGATACCGATAGGATGTGAAGGCACATGCTGCATAAACATTACCGGTCTATCCTTGTGCTGCTCCAGATCCTGCTCAAGCCAATCAAAATAGTGCGGATGGGTTTCGAAGAAATTGCTTCTTAGTGGATCGGGCCAGACTATAAAATGCCAATCGCCTAAGTTGAAACTATACAACAACAACTCAAGTCCATTTACAGCCTTTTGGGCAGCGAAATAGTTGTTGAATTCTTCCATATGGTAGCCTGGTGTAAATTGAGCTGCATATCTGGTCTCATGGTTACCCACAGCATATAGCAAAGGAGATTTTATTTTTTGCAAATAGGCGTTCATAGCCTCAAAATGTTCTTTTTCTCCCTGATTGTCGACCACATCACCTAGAACCAAAGTAAAAGCAGGTTGTGGGTCTAGTTCATTAACCCGCCGCACAGTATCCTCATTAAAGGCATTATGTATTTTCATTCGTGTAGGGTGTGCCTTTGGGGTTTCTGGGTTCCCGCCTTGTGTATCGGCAAAAATTGCTATACTGAATGCCCCTTCAGGTGCCTTAATACCCATTTTATCTGGTTCTAAAATGGCTATTTCGCGGTCAAGCAAATAATTGACCGAGACTTGAATAGACTCGTTGGTAAAAGGAATCTCATGTTTTTCAACAAGTTGAGCTATAGTTAAATCAAATCTTTTTCCGTTGACTGAAAGTCGGATCTGTGCATTTTCTGCTGGTCTATCGATCCAGGCAACAATAATTCCTGGGTAATTTTTATTTACAAAAGCCTTGTATACGCCTGTTTTTTGTTGAGAAGCATTGGCTTTATTTTCAAAAAAATAATTTTTGATACGATTAATTTTTCCCTTTGGCATCTGAATGCCAATTAATGCTTCAACGGGATGCACAGATTCAACAGCCTTGATCTCGAACCTTAGCATCACTTGATCTTGCTTATTCAGTATATCTTTTATTGATGCTGGTTTACCATATGAGTAAGGAGGAATATCTCCTTTTTGCTTGGCTATTAACGATTGCGAGCCCAAAAGCATGGCTGAACCACTAGCACCTAATTTTGATATAAAAGATCTTCTTTTCATTATTTTAGATATAAGCTTTTTTAAAAAATCACAGTTTCCTCATCTACAGGTCCAAAAGGAAAGTCCTCAGAAGGAACTCTTGCATGTTTTATGATTTCGAGTAACTCATCTGCT
>DAIQNU010000253.1:4839-5463 GCA_036788235.1 Cyclobacteriaceae bacterium | reverse complement strand
TCTTAAATTTACTAAATAAAACCATTGATGAGAAATTCCCAATCCTAAGTCAAGATGCGCTCTTGAATTTGTAACTTCTTTATAATTCAGATTTGTCTGTAAATAGTTTCCTAAAGTCGTCGGGGAAGGAGCTTTTTCTCTGTACAGATAATTAAGTCCCGAGCCTTTAAAACCAACATAAGGATAAACAGAAAACCATTGGCTTTTGGTCAGTGAGTAACCAACATTTAAAGATGTCGAACGATATTCAACTTCTGTCAAATAGGCATCATTGTCGTCTTTTCGAGTTGTTTTGTTAAAGGATAATGTCGTAATGAACCTATTTGAATAAAGTTGAAGTCCAATACCAATATTTGCTTTCGAGTAGTTTGCAGGAGGAAATCCATTAGCGGTTAATTGTTCATTTATTCCTTTGGTGTCAATTATTGGAAATTCAATTGGTATTATTATAAAAGCACCGAACACATTATTTTTAGTTGTGTCAGTTTGAGCAGTTGCTTTTTCAATGAGTCCGAAAAGCCCAATAAGAATTAAAACGCAAATATTTATTCTTGATGTCATTTATTGTCGTATTGTCGGTATTTATAATGAGGCATAACTTCCTTATACACGGAACTGTTCCGT
>DAIQNU010000253.1:0-4829 GCA_036788235.1 Cyclobacteriaceae bacterium | reverse complement strand
ATCGGTTTACTATTTCTTTTAAAGTTTTGCTCATTTTTCAGCTTGCGTACAACTTCCTTATACACGGAACTGTTCCGTATATTCGTTTATGTCCGTAAGTTAAATATTTTTCCATTATCTATCTTATTTTCGCTTAAATCCATATTTCAAATTCTTTCATACTGCTTTCTGTTACGAGTATACAACATTGGCTAGGCTTGTAAACACACACCTGTCAGTCAGTCGTAAGTCACGGAAATCCCCAGGACAATTTGATCTTGCTCAAGAGTTGGTTCGAAACATGCGTACCCAGCAGTGCCGGTTGGTTAGTCTTAAAATCGGTAGGGTGGGCGATAGGCTGTGGTCAGAAAGCTCGTTTTTCTCATCAGAGCTTCTCCTTTGGTCTCACATAGGTCTTATATTTTTGCATTTTGATACCTAAATATGGGAAACCAAGCACAACACAAGCCAAACAGTAGGGTAGGTTACACTAGCTTGGTTCTTTATGGCCGATAAAATTAATTCAAACCATAAAAAAAGTCGGGCAATAAAAAAAAGCCCAAACTGCGAAAAACGCTGTTTGGGCTTAAATAAGCGAGCCCCCTGCCGGGATCGAACCAGCGACCTACTGATTACAAGTCAGTTGCTCTACCAGCTGAGCTAAGGAGGCAATATTGCTATTTTTCAATTTCAGTTTCGGAGGACTTAAACTTACTTCAAACCCTATACCCAGTAAATGATTTATCGATTAAGAATCAATGATTTCGAGGTCTCAAAATTGAGAGTGCAAACATAACGCATTGTTTTTTAATCCAAAAAATTTTAGCAGAAAATATTTTCCCTACCAGCTACTTCGGACAGCGAGTAGGGTAGGGAAAATGTATTTTCAAATTTAAGATTTCACCAATGTTGGTCTGCAAAGTGTGAAGTCAGCTTATTAAAAGGCTGCCAATTAGAATGATAAATACAAATTCTATATTAAATCACTTTTCATTGAATAAAGCATACTGGTAAATAAAATATAGATGGTAGGCTTGGGTAAGGCCGGTATCAAAAGTCTGAAAATACCATGATGCAGCCTATCAGGACTAGATTGCATCACTTTATTTCGTAAGCTAATCATCCAATGCATCTAAGGCATCTTCGAACAAATCCCATATTTTGTCAGCTAAAGAACTGTTCCCATCAGGGTCGCCCGGATAAATCTCTATAATACCATCACCATTACCATCTTTGGCATTACTGAGACTTACACCTTTTGACTTATTAAAAAGTTTATGCAATCTGAATACAAGGACAATTTCTTTAAAGCTATCAGCGTCTATCCATATTTCGTCATCATCAAATTCAATTTCAAAATCCTCATCTTCATCGTGCCAAAAAACAAAAGGTGTTCCAGCTATTGAACCTTCTATAAGCACGGATTTACCATACATTTCTGAATTTTTGTTTTTGTTTTTTTCTATGTCAAACTCGATTTCTTCATAACGACCTGCTGGTATTTCAAGACCGTTGAAAAGCTGTGGATTCACTCTTCCATTAGATACTAATTCCATTACAAATGGCCCGCGCAATTTTACATCACTATATTTGTAACTTTTATAATCATCATCATCGCCATCATCTCCTTCCAGTTCTATTTCGTCAATATTTACAACAAATCTGTTGATGATTAAACCGCCCTCATCAGTCGACTCTAGTACATTAGAAATATCGTTCAAGTCAGCTTTGAAGGTTAATGCGGCATTTCCATCAATTTCATCACCTGAACATGCACTTAATAGTATACCAACAAATGCTACCACGGCAAGGGAGTAAATAATTTTTGTCAATTTCATAAAACACAATTTTTAAAGGTTAAATAATAGCTAATAATTCAATCCAATTTTTATTTTATAAAATACAATGAATTGATTTTCAGGCAGTAGACGATAAACACTTGCAAAAGGTTGGAACGCAATATGTAGAATTCTAAAATTCTAAGAATAGATTTAAATGCAAGCCTACCTTTGCGTTTCTTGATGGCATAAATGCCGCAGGAATATTCTCATTGCCTTGGTAGATGTTCATAAGGCTATATGACGATCTTATGGTTGGATTGACGTTTATACGATCATTGAGCTTAAATCTCATTCCAGCGCCTATCATTATGCCGATATCAGAACTTTTGTAGGATTCGGTTACATTATGGTTTTGTCCGGCCAGTGTCTCCTCGGCATTTTGTAACAAAGATGCATACACACCACCCAATAATCCGGGTATAGGACCTCTGGCATACTGTTTTAAATCTATGGCATAAACTAATTGAAGTTTCGTGTATTGAAGAGCAAGTGATCTGTCGACCCTTCGTGCATCAATATAATCTTTGTATTGCTGTCCGGCTTGTGAGGTAAAATACCACTCCATTTGCAATTTTTGTCGTTGGTTAATCAAGTAGCTACCGGATATACCAAATTCGCTTCCGAAAGTATATACTGTCTGATTGAGCTGGTCAGACCGTAGGCCATTTTGTGTTTCATAGTTAACCAACCAGGTATTGTTTCGAGCTAAGATTAAACCAATTTGCCATTTGCCTGTGTTACGGTCTTTTTTGTGTTCTTCATCCATTCTATTGTCCAAACGTCTCAAAGTCATTTCAGTCTGGGGCATATTCCATTGCGCTTCTTGCAAAAGCAAATTTGCCTTTACAGGGAATAGAAAACTTTTCTCAGTCAACGCTTCAGCTACCTGCAATTCCTTTTTTGCCTCTGCCCTAAGTTTTTGATCGGCATCTTGTATATTAATTGTTTTTAAAGGTTCATCAGCTTTCTTTTCTAAAGAAGATTCGACCTGAGAATTTCTTAAGTTTTCAGTCGCCAAAATAGAACTAACTAAAACTTCTTCATTCGTGCTTTTTGTTAAATCCTTATAGTTATCAATACTTGAAATTTGATTTTCCTGATCTGCTTGAAGATCAACAGCCGGATTTTCAATAGTCAAGAAAGCGCCACTTTGTCTGTCTGGAAGGGGTATTGCTGGGATCAGAAAGAGTAAGGCTAAAGTGGCAATGTATCGATAGGCACTTGCATAACTATATTTCTTGGTCGCATCAAAAGTTTGAACATGTATGTTGGCATCATGATCTAAAGCACTTGATACACCCTGCCAAACATCGTCGAGGTCGAGACTTTCAGATATATTTTCCCACACCGATTCAGGGGGTGATTCATCGAGTTTGTCGAACCACCTTCGGTACCAATTTTGCAATATGTCGTTTTTAAAATACTTCATCTGCGCGGTTAATCCATTCCTGAAGTAAATTCCTTGCCCTATTATATTGCGATTTGGAAGTGCCTTCCGAAATACTCAATTGCTGAGCTATTTCTTTATGTGAATAGCCTTCTATGGCAAACATATTGAACACCAACCTAGCGCCATCCGGCAATTTTTTGATGCAGGCCAGTATGGCATCCGTTTTCATGTTTTCGGGTATATGCTCTATTTTACTTTCAGTGTATACCTGATCAGTAATTTCTTCTTTGCAAAATTGCAAGGGTTTGTTTTTTCTGTAATAATCTATAGCTGTATTATGCACTATTCGCCTAATCCATCCTTCTAGTGCACCTTTTCCTTCATATTTCCCCAAACTTCTGAATACCTTTATAAAAGCCTCCTGCAAAATATCCTTGGCTTCGTCACGATCTCCACAAATAGCAATGCAAACGTGGTACATTGGTTTAGAATATAGCCTATACAACCTTTCTTGCGCATTGCGGTCGCCACGCTTACAGCTTTCTATAAGTTTGCTTTCTTCGGTTTCACGCTGGCCAAGTTCGTGCATCAATCTATATCAAATAAGGTCGATTCTTCTATTCGGTTGACTATAGACACATACAATGATCTATTGAAATCTTTGTGTATAAATATGGTTTCTATATCCTCGTATTCAAACGTTTCTGCATCTTCGAGCATTTCGGGTGTGATAAGACCAAACCAGTGCGCAAAATTGAATTGTATGTTGGCATTATACTTTGTTTCACTTTCCAGTAAGATCTGACGATTGCCTGATTGCCGGGCAATTAGATTAAGTCTCAAAAGATCGTTGATGGCTAAAATCACCATATAACTATCATCATTATAATCGAACCTGCATTTGAGTAAAATTCCAGGTTTGGCATTGGCAAAATATTCATTGAGATCAACCATTAGGTCATCATCATCTTCCTCTTCAATAGGAACTAAGATTAAGGTATGATTGTCATTTTCAAGAAAAAGCCTAAACTCCAATCGTTCATAAATGCCCTGTGGGATATCAAAATAGACAGGTTGGTTGGGGTCGCCAGTTAATAAACTAAAATTGCCTCCTGAGGAGGTAAATATCCGGTTTAGAAATACGTCTTGAGCATTAGATCTTTGTCCGTTTATTTCTATTTCAGTTAAAGAGAGTGTAGCACTTTCAATTTGCAGATGTCCATTTATCGCAGATTGACCTGTATTTTTAAAGTATCCTTCAATGGCCGTCGGATTTTTAAAAAAATCACCGTCTGCACAAGCGGTCAAAATCCAACAGCAGGCAGTGATAGCAAGGAATATAAGGTATCGTTTTATCATAAATATAGATGCTTTACAGAAGCTTTGATAAGACGAAAGTGAAGGTCGATAAGTTGGAACGCTCAAGATTTTTTTTTAAAATAGTAAAATGAGTCTTAAAGGAAGTAGTTTGGATTGCAAAATTCCCTGGTTTGACGGAAGGGAAAGGCTTCCAGCCTTTCCCCCTCATCGCCCAACTTCTTCCAGTTGGCTCCTTTCTAATACCTTTTAGCTTTGAGCTTTGAGCTTTACAAATCAACGCCACCCTATCAGCTCCTTTT
>DAIQNU010000252.1:4874-5523 GCA_036788235.1 Cyclobacteriaceae bacterium | reverse complement strand
CAGGTATTGGTCATGTTCGGGATTGCGGATCTGGGATTTGAGATATTTTGTTTATTGATTAGTCAATGATATTCAACTTGACACTCCTCTATCCCATCATCTTGATAAAAATAAAAAAGGCACGAGCTAAAAGCTTCGCGCCAGTTTTTTATTTTTTATCTGTCTTAATACTTCTCGACCTTTTGCAGGATGGAATAATCCTTTGTTCTGCATAATCAACCCTTCTGCGACAGCACGAGCGGACGCTCGCGCTAGGGTTACAAGCTAGGGTTACAACCTAATACCAAGTCCTATATGCGGGCGGATAATGGTTTCTAGCAAATTGCGACCGTACATAAAATTAGCTTCAATAAGTAGCTTGAAATTTCTAGATCCCAAATGCAAACCTGCGGTGGTGGAATAATAGGCTGCACGATTCATATCAGAGGTAAGGCTGGCATATTCCTGAAAACCCATACCTGAACTTATACGCAGCACTTCTGCAATGATAACCCCACCTTCTATATTGTAATATAAATTTTGTTCTTCATATACCATTCCTTCATTGATCATGGCATCGGTATTGAATCTTTCTAGGCCATCTGCCGATGTATTTCCAACCCTGCCAAAAAGCCCAAAGGTGCTCCCACTCCCTCCATAAGTTCTATAA
>DAIQNU010000252.1:0-4864 GCA_036788235.1 Cyclobacteriaceae bacterium | reverse complement strand
TATCCTAGCATAATTTCGCCTTGCCAACCAGCAAGCTTCGAACTCAGGTTAATGTCTCCGCCTTGGTTCATAGCGCCATACATATAATTACCACCTCCGGCCAACATCAAGCTTACCTTACCTGAAGATCCTTGTCTTTGCACCACTACCCGTTCTTTGGTATCAGGGCAGTTGCAATTGAGGGCTTCATTCTGAATTATGTTTTCAATTTCATCATCTGTGTATATTCGGCCATTTGATTGCGCCCACACAGCACCAGTGCTTACTATGAAAATTAGAATTATCAAACTTAATAACCTGTGTACTTGCATGATTGTGTGTTTAATGTTGTAAAATCTTTGCTATTCAATTCCTTATTTGTTCTCAAATATCTTCGAATTAATTCATTCTGAAGATCGCTCCAGCCTGCAAAAGACTTATACCGGTTCCAATATCGGCATACATACCAAAATTATCGGTAAAGTAAATGTCGGCTCCACCCCGAAGCATAATGGCCAGATTAAACACCCGAGCTGTAGATTTAATACTGAAGATGGAACCATCTTCTGAAAATCGTAATGTACGGTCGGTATTAATGGTAGAATTATTAAAACCAGCCCCACCTAGAGCATAAGGCTTTATTTTTCCATAATCAAGACCATATTTCGCCATAAATATGAGTGAAAATACATTTTCTTTGACTTCACTGAGAAAAGTTACTTCATCAAAATCATTGTATTCGCCGCTATTAAAATTCAAGGTTCCAAAAGCTAGTTGAAGGCCGACTTGAAATTTTTCATTGTATTGAGAGAGAATTCTGAGATTAACAGGTGGAAATGCTGGTTCTTTGGTTAATTCCGACATGGCATCCTGGGCTTTGGAATAGTTGGTGATGATGCCCAGACCAACGCTAAAAGTCATATTGTCAGAAGAGAAAACTCCGGAAAATGGTGAATCTGGAGGGATCAGTTCATCATCGGCGGGTGTTGGTGCCTGAGAAAACATGGCACCCTCAGGTATATCAAAATAATCAATTGAGTAATTTTCGTAGGCTATAGAATATACTTCACTCCGCAAAATGGTATACATCGGGCCTTCCGGAAAATCTGCTCTCTTATATTTTATGGTGGTGATATCTACTTCATACACTTTTGCATGAACTACACGTCCATCTTTACGGATTATCACATCCTGTGCCTTCAGCTCTAGAGGTATATTCAAAACAATGGTAAAAAGGATAAAAATACTAAAGGTATAAGTTTTGTGCATGGGTGATGGTTTTGAGGTTCTATTCATAACTAATGTCGCGGAATCTACCATTGGCAAACTCCAGGGTGTTTTCTGGAGCGTTCTTTCTGCATAAAGTAAAGTTGAAACTCCCAGTGATAATATATTCAAAGCGATTTTGTCTTTCTATTTCAAATTGCGCTGTTTCCGTATCACAGAGCTGGTAGGTTCTATATGTATCGGCTCCTGGAGATGTTGCCATAATCCATTCAACATCAACCAACCGACCAAGGTCACTAATCTCGGTGGTATAAACACCTCGTAATTCTTCCAAATCCGACACATCAATCACGATTTGTAATTTCTCAATCTGTCGGTTTCCTGTGAATCCTGTTATTACCAGCCGATCGTAAATTATATCGCTTTCTTGTGCTTCGCCCGGATGTTGGACTATTTTACCAATGTTACTTATGCTATAGTTGGTAGTACGCCACTCCTCACCTTCTACATCTGCCAAAATCTGAGGAAAACGTAAAATGGTAAAGTCTGCTTCATATTCCTGACAGGATACAAAAGTGGAGAATAAGCATATAGTCAAAATAATTTTGACGAAAAAAGTAGAAATTTTCATAGTGTGGTGTTGGTTAATCTATTTAACTGGATTGAGCTTAGATTTGTTGACTAAATAGCGTCAAATAAATTATTTTTTCAATATATCACTTTTTGTCATTGGTTTTTTGAGCTTTACAATCAAATTAAGTCTACTTTTTTCCTAAATTCAAACTAAATCAAATTTTTAAGCATATTTGTTATACTTTTTGCTGTATTTTTTACATCTAGAGTATCAAAGACTATATATGAGAAAAAGCTTTTTTAAATATGTAACACCTAGTGAGGAGGATCTAAAATGGGGCATGCATGTGGCGGATTCCGGTGCTTCATATACCAAGCCACATGAAGAATATCCTGAGAAAGAGCACCCGACGGGCTATTATTATCGATGGGAAAATGGTCGGGTATTGCAAGAGTTTCAGGTCATATATGTGGTGCGTGGGGAGGGCTTGTTTGAATCACGACAAACGGGATATCTGAGGGTTCCGGCTGGCACTATCATTTTAGTTTTTCCGGGCATCTGGCATAGATATACCCCTGTTAAAGAAACCGGATGGGATTATTACTGGGTCGGATTTGGCGGAGAATACGCTGAAAATCTGGTGAATAAAGGTTTTTATAATCCTAAAAATCCTGTGATTCATATAGGTCATCATGAGCAATTAGTGGCCTTATTTATTGAAATTTTTGAATTGCTAAAGGAAGAAAATGCTGGCTATCAACCCTGTGCTGCAGGCGTGGTGATGCATATAATGGGTTTTATTCATTCGAGGATGCGTGAAAAAGATTTTGAAAACAGCGAAACCCAAGAGTTGGTAAAGAAAGCTAAAATACTATTTATTGAGAATATCACTACCGGCTTGAGCCCTGAGGACGTAGCTAGTATATTAAAAGTTGGGTATTCGAAATTCAGAAAGCTATTTAAACAATATACAGGTATGGCGCCAGGGCAATATCAGATTAGCCTTCGTATACAGAAAGCCAAGGAACTTTTAATGCAGCCGTCATTATCAATCAAGGAAATTGGCTATCACCTAGGTTTCGAATCTAATCATTATTTTACAAGATTATTTAAGGAAAAAACAGGCTTCAGTCCTGGTGCATATCGCGATCAGGCCTATGGTCATGTGAAAATCAATCGAGCAACGAAACAATAACAAAGAAGTCAATTTCGATCCATTCATCCACGGTAATCATGCCCATCATTTTCCTGGGAGGTTCTAAGTGTTCATAGGTGCTCAGCGAAAATATGATCAAATGAAGGCAAAGTTGAGCATCTTAATGAAACATGAATTGTCATTTAAACTCAAAACCTTCTCAACTCCGACATTTAATGCCGGCTCATTAGCTCCTGTTCGTAGTTTAGGAATTTGCTAATGTCATCATTTAGGCTTTTAAATACCCAAAGAACAATTGATACATCATCAACTAAACCAATCACAGGTATAAAGTCGGGTATTATGTCGAAAGGTGTAAGAAAATACAGCAAAGCAGCTGTGATCAACAACATGGACTTCCAGGGTATATCGCGGTAGTGCCCCTTGATGTAGGCACGAATCATGCGAATGAATGTTTGGACTTTGAACAAGAATTCATTCAATCGACCTTTGGTACTATCAAAATTATCGATTCGTTCAGACACCCTATCTATAAGCCATTGAAGCTTGGTTTGATCCATAGCCACTTTTTCTGCTTGTCGCAAGGTTTCTTTAAAGGTGTTGTTTTGGCTGTATTTGCTCATGTTGCGAATTATGTTTGTTAATAAAACTCTCTGATCTCTGCTTTAAGTATAGTTAAGGTACGACTAATTAGATCATCTTGTTTTTCTGAAAGAATTTCAAACACCCAGCGAGCAAGCTCTATACCTTTGTCCTCAGGTTTTAATTGTTCAGCTGCAATGTTTACCAAGCTAACCACGTCTTCCACGGCATTTCTGATATGCTCCCAAAGTTCATCGCTCAAATATATTTGTTGCGAAAGATTATGATTGAATTCCTCTCGAATTTCATTGATTATCAATTGCTGATACTCCTTGACATTCGTGCTGCTGTTGCTGAGTCGCAGCATTAAATTGCCAGGACGTATACGCTCAAGAAAAAGACTCATTCGTTCAAATGCTTGCAACCGCATAGGCAAAACAATTTTAATTTGCTCTGACTTTATTTCTTGCGCTTTTGCAAGTAAATCCTTTTTGATAAATGAAGTGATGGTTAGGTACATGGCATACAGCACAATCACCGCTGGTAATACAATTTTTATAAAATCAATTAGTATGTTCATTAGGCTTTATTTTCCTTATGTATAGGTTAAAATTTTTATTCAAAAATATTTACAAGTCAAGCTTTTTCAATTTTTTGTCAAAGTATTCAAATTGACCAGCCCAGAAAATCAACACTAAATCTGTGTATTTTTTAGAACACTATCAAATTTAAGTATTTTTGCATGTCAAGGGCAATTTCATGCACTTGCCACAATTTTCAAACAAAAGCGGAAACTTTTGTTTACAGTCCTTTAGTTTTTGATCCATCAAGTGAAATGGCAATAAAGATAAATCCAATTAAAATAACCACAAAGGCCGCAGAGGAAGTGCGCAAAATACTGCTTAATAAGGGAATTCCTGAAGATTATGGCTTAAGGGTTGGAATAAAAGGTTCAATCGGAGGCTGTGGTGCCCGTGAATTTTATTTGGGATTCGATGCACCAAAAGAAGGCGACAACTCATTTGATATGCATGGTATAATGGTGCTTATCAATAAAAAAGAAACTATGTATTTGATGGGGGTAGAGGTTGATTATCATCAAAGTAATGTCGAGCAGGGATTTTTCTTCAATACCCCCGAGCCACTAAATCAATAAACAAAGAGGTACTACTGTTATTTTAATGGACACAACTTAAATAAGCCGATTATATGTGTTTCACATTCTACTAAATGTCCTATCCGGACAGGACATACTTTCTTCCTTAGATGAAGAAAGTATGCAAACCTGCCTTGCCGGCCATAGCCGTCAGGCTAAGTTCGTAAGTAACTGTTGGTGAGGTAATTAT
>DAIQNU010000251.1:0-5527 GCA_036788235.1 Cyclobacteriaceae bacterium | reverse complement strand
ACAAAATTTCACTGCATGAATGATATTGAATTTGAAATAATGGATGAGTTGTATTTTATTCAAACTTATCAAAATCTTCAAAAAGAACTTCAATTGAATGATGATGAACTCGCACATTGGCTGAAAGAACTAGTGGCAAAAGGTTGGGTCAAATGCTTTATTGGTAACAATGATGAAGTATTCAACCCATTGCCAACTTTTGAAAATCAATACAAGAATTATCACTATCTTGCCACCAAAGACGGTTTGCTGGCGCATAATACGATAGGCTAAGGATGAGAAAGGAAAAGGCAGGGAATCATAGATCACCCAATTACTATGCGGTAAAAAATTTATTTTCAAGCAAGCCTGCTTTATTTTCACTAGGTATAATTTCATTAGCCATTTTTACGGCTTTGTTTGGTTATCTGATCATGCCCGACAGCACACCCAATGCCAATGATGGTGCTGTACAAATACAAAAACAACCTCCAGGATTTGAGGTGACATTTATAAAAATCAGAAAAAATATTGAAATGAAACAAAGGTCATGGATTAGCCGGGCATTATACGGACAAGAAAGTCCTTATATAATTGTTCCAGTAGATTCATGGCATATAGAAGGCACCCAATTGATCGCCGATATTTTTGGCAAACAGAATTATATACAAACCTATGACCTGCCCGATGCCACATTGGCCATGTCTATGGTTGGTGATCATGATCAGCATAGTACCACAGACCCAAAGCCCTATAGGCTGGTACAAGACAACATTCACTATGTTGATTTGGCAGGTACTATGCAAACAGTACCTTTGAGCGAAGTTGAAAACATCTTTAAGAAAAGTAATGTCGAAAAGCGAACTTTTCTTTTAGGAACTGATAGAGCAGGTAGGGATTTATTGAGCCGATTAATTTTTGGAACGCGTATTTCGCTAGCTATAGGTTTGGTCTCAGTTTGCATTTCGTTATTTTTGGGTCTTATAATAGGCTCACTAGGTGGTTTTTTTGGCGGGAAAATCGATGCCTTGGTTGTGTGGTTTATGTCAGTAATCTGGTCCATCCCGGGCATTATGCTTGTAATTGCCATCAGTATAGCCTTGCAAAGCAGAGGGGTATGGGTGGCGTTTGTAGCCGTAGGTTTATCAATGTGGGTTGATATTGCCCGGGTCGTGCGTGGACAAATTATGACTGTAAAAGAAAAAAGTTATATTGAAGCAGCCAGAGCATTCGGATATAGTAATTTCAGGATTATGTTTAGGCATATACTGCCGAATATTATGGGGCCACTCATAGTGACTGCTACGGTAAATTTTGCCTCTGCTATTATGTTAGAGGCTGGCTTGAGTTTT
The DNA here is from genome assembly GCA_036788235.1 of Cyclobacteriaceae bacterium. GTDB lineage: Bacteria > Bacteroidota > Bacteroidia > Cytophagales > Cyclobacteriaceae > JAFIEV01. Next base: position 4,196 of record DAIQNU010000251.1, on the reverse strand, counting down.
CTAGGCTTGAGTGTACAACCGCCGACGCCCTCATGGGGCATTATGATATTTGAAGGATTTAACGCAATTGGCACACGTAACAGTATGCATCTGATCTTATTTCCAGGAATAGCCATATGCACTTTGGTGATGGCATTTAATATTTTGGGAAATAGCCTTAGAGATGCTTTTGACCCCAACAACAGTTTTTAAGTAGCAATGATGACAACCGACACCACATATAAAGAAAAATTCGACCTTAAGGAGCTAGAGCTAAATGCACTCCTTGAAATTACCCAGGCTATAAATAATAATTTGCCTGAAGAATCTCTGTACAAAATATATAATTTTACTTTGAGAGCGCATCTTCAAATAGCCAAAATGGCTCTTTTCGTGCATGACGAAGAATGGAGTTGTAAAACTTTTTTTGGCATTCGCTCAAAGATTTGCTCAGAGCAGTTAACTGAAAGTCTGTTGTCTTGCGAAAAAATCACTCAACTCGATCCAAACGCGCATGGCCCTCTTTTAGCAGAATTCAGCTTGGTAATACCCATTGCACATAAAACGCGAAAACTAGCATTTGTATTTGTAAGAGGGTCGGATTCAATAGAGTCCGATGAAGACATCGTAAACACCAATTTTATTCAAGCGCTCAGCAACATCATCATAGTTGCCATTGAAAATAAAAAACTTGCCCGTAGGCAGTTGGAGCAAGAAATGTTCAAGAGAGAGCTTGAAATTGCCGGCAATCTTCAAACTTACTTATTCCCCAAAAGCCTTCCCAAAAATGAGGTGTTGCAAGTAGATGCATACTACCAGCCACACCATGCTATTGGTGGTGATTATTACGATTTTATAACCATAAACGAAGATCAGTTTCTACTTTGTATTGCAGATGTTTCAGGAAAAGGAATTCCAGCAGCTATGCTTATGGCGAATTTTCAGGCCTCATTGCGAACTTTAGTACGCAAGACCACTCTACTTCAGGATATTGTCACAGATCTAAATTATCACATTATTAGCAATGCCCAGGGGCAACATTTCATCACAGTATTTATTGGCATTTATGATTTTAAAAGAAAGCGATTTAAATATATAAATTCAGGACATAATCCTCCAATAATGCTACAACCTAACGCAGAGCCCAAAATGCTGGATAAAGGTTCAACAGTGCTTGGCGTTTTTGATGATTTGCCTTTTTTGGAGGTTGGAGTTTTAGAAAATATAAGCGAATTTACCATCGCCGCCTATACCGATGGAATAACAGAAACGCAAAATACGCACGATGATGAATATGGCACTGATCGATTAATTGAATTGGTGAAGTTAGGTCTGGAAAAACCTCTACCTGAAATTACGCAGTCTATCGTAAATGATGTGAATGATTTCAGAGGCGGTGCTCCTGTTAAAGATGACCTTACACTACTTATTTGCAGATTGAATAACAATACTAATAACCCAAAAAAAGCGCTTGAACTTTGATACCATATAAAACCCCAAATATACTTAGGCAATACTATAAAGACTTAGTTTGGCAAATACCCACTGACGAAAAGACCATTTATCTGACTTTTGATGATGGTCCTGTGCCTGAACTTACACCTACTGTAGTGGATGTCTTAAAAAAATACAATGCCAAAGCAACGTTTTTTTGTGTCGGCGACAATGTACATAAACATCCGGAAGTAATCCAACAGGTGTTAGAGGCTGGCCATAGCGTGGGAAATCATACACATAACCATCTAAAGGGTTGGAGCACCCCTGATCAAGCGTACTTTGACAATATAGATCAATGTGATACTACGCTAAGTGAAGTGTACCCTGGCTATGTAGGTCGTTTATTCCGCCCACCTTATGGACGTATCAAAAAAAGCCAGGCCGAAATACTTAGCAGAAAATATACTATTATCATGTGGGATGTCCTTACACACGATTACAGCAATTTTCATTCGGCTGAGAAAGGACTCAAATATTCTATTCGGGAAACCCAACCAGGAACCATCATTGTTTTTCATGATAATATAAAAGCATCAGAAAAAATGTTGTATATTCTTACCCGATACCTTGATCATTTTGGCAGCAAAGGTTATTCATTCAAGTCTCTGTAAATATATTTCAACACAAATGCATTTTATTGATACCCACGCGCACATTTATCTTGAACAGTTCAAAGATGACTTAGACGCCACGATAAAGCGTGCCATATCAACCGGAGTACAAACCATTTATTTACCAAATATTGATGGCCTATCCATTCAAGGTATGCTACAAACAGAGCGATTATATCCTGAAATTTGCCATGCTATGATGGGGCTACATCCATGTTCTGTAAACAAAGACTTTGCATTTGAGCTTGAGGAGATTGAAAAATGGTTTAAAAAAAGAGATTTTGTTGCGGTTGGCGAAACCGGCATAGATTTGTATTGGGACAAAACATTTATTGAAGAGCAACGAGAAGCCTTTACATTTCAAATAGAGTTGGCAAAGAAATTGAAAAGGCCAATAGTCATTCATTCAAGGGAATCATTAAATATAACCATTGAACTCATAGCCAAGCACCATAGCGATGATCTTAAAGGCATATTTCATTGTTTTAATGGGAGTTCCATTCAAGCAAAGCAAATAGCCGAAATGGGATTTTATATGGGAATAGGTGGTGTAGTAAGTTATAAAAATGGAGGTCTGGATAAAGTCTTAGCCGAAGTTGGGCCTGAAAATTTTGTACTTGAAACAGACAGTCCATACCTTGCGCCAAATCCGCATAGAGGCAAAAGAAATGAGCCATCATACATACCCGTGATAGCTCAAAAAATGGCCGACTTTTGCAATCTGCCACTTCAAGAAATTGCAAAAATAACCACCCAAAATGCGATGACAGTATATCACCATGGATAATTTATTTTCAAAGTATCGCATCGTTAATGTAGGCATTCCGCATGTCGAAAAACCCAAGGCATCTGTGCTAGTAATATACACAGGTGGTACTTTAGGTATGGTGCATGACAAATCTGGCTCACTTGTTTCAATTAAATTCAACCAGATCAGCAGTCATATTCCTTCCTTAAAAGTACTCGGTCTAAAAATAACGGTAATATCTTTTCCTGACCCTATCGATTCTTCTAATGTAAACATTGAAGATTGGAAAGATCTCGGATATATTATTTATGAAAACTACCATCAATACGATGGTTTTGTAGTTTTGCATGGCACCGACACCATGTCCTTTACTGCTTCAGCTATTAGCTTTATGCTACAAGGGCTAAACAAACCCATTGTTTTTACCGGTGCCCAGCTTCCAATTAGTGCTATTCGATCAGATGCCAGAGCGAATTTCATTACATCTTTAGAAATAGCTGCGGCTAGAAAAGATGGCCGCCCAATAGTGCCAGAAGTATGTATATATTTCGACTACCAGCTTATGCGAGGTAACCGAACCTTCAAAAAACGAAGCAGTCAGTTTGCAGCGTTTGGCACTGAAAACTATCCGATACTGGCCAAAGCAGGTATTAGTATTACCTACTTTGAGGCCAACATTAAGCCCTATAGTCCGGCTGAAAAATTAGTGTATCGCGACAAATTTGATAATGATGTGATCGTGGTTAAAATCTTTCCTTCGCTAAAAGAAAAATTTTTCAGACAAATAATGAGCATACCAGGATTAAAAGGCATTGTATTAGAAACTTATGGATCGGGAAATGCAACTACCCAAAGCTGGTTTTTAGATGTTTTGCGCGAAACAGTAGATAGAGGTGTGGTGATCTACAATGTATCGCAACTGATAGGAGGTATGGTGATACATGGACGGTATGAAACGAGTAAATACATGGACGATATAGGCGTAATACCTGGCAGCGACATTACTACTGAGGCCGCACTGACCAAACTCATGTTTTTGTTGGCCAATGAATCTGACACCAGCGAAGTAAAACGCAAACTGGCCATTCCATTATGCGGCGAATTAACGCTTCCTGGCTAATCCAAAAATATATTTCAAAATTTGCATATAGCGTTTTTTATTGATTTATTTGTGCCTCCGAGGTCAAAAATAATGGCTCCGGAGAGGTGACCGAGTGGTCGAAGGTGCTCGCCTGGAAAGTGAGTGTGCCCCCTCCGGGGTACCAAGGGTTCGAATCCCTTCCTCTCCGCCATCCTTTGATGACTCAATTTTTTATTTTAAACAGCTTTACTATTTAACCTTTAATTATAGAATCAAAAAA
>DAIQNU010000250.1:0-5591 GCA_036788235.1 Cyclobacteriaceae bacterium | reverse complement strand
AAACACTAATGTGGAGAGGGGAAGCTTACAGGAAACTTGTTGGTGAAAACACCAAAAAGAGGTAGAGCTCCCCGTTGTTGGTATTTTCACCAACAACCCGTACGAAAATGAGGACTCGCAACCTGCCCTTTTGACTACTACTTTTCTTTAGTAAGATATTTTGAAGAGGATATTGATGAGTTTGGGTTTTTGACTCATTATATGACTAATTTTGAGTGAAAATTGGAGCTTGTTAGTGAAAATACGAATGTGAAGGGGGGAGCTTACAGGAAACTTGTTGGTGAAAACACCAACAAGAGGTAGAGCTCCCCGTTGTTGGTGTTTTCACCAACAACCCGATCAGGAATATTAAGTCGCACGCTTTACAAAATCGCGCGAGAAAGCACACTAGAAAAAATTATCTGTTTATCAATACCCGCACTCTCTTTATTCTTTTAGGATCAACAGCTACTACGGTAAAGGCAAAATTGCCATACTTTAGCACTTCGCCTGAGCGGGGCATTTTATGATGCAACTCTAGCAACAAACCTCCTAATGATTCGCTTTCGCCTTTCACTTGCTCAAAATCCATAGGATCTGCATTAACGATTTTACAAAAGTCGTTAAGGGAAGTCTTGCCCTCAAATACAAAAGTATTATCGTCGATCTTGTTGTAGTTGATGTCTTCGTCGTCGTATTCATCATTTATTTCGCCAACGATTTCCTCAATGATATCTTCTAATGTAATGAGACCGGAAGTGCCACCATATTCATCCACGACAATGGCCATATGAACATGCCTATTCTGAAAATCCTTAAGTAAAGTATCTATTTTTTTCGTCTCAGGTACAAAATATCCGGGTCTTAGCAGTGTCTGCCAATCAAAGTCTTCTTTTTCATGTAGGTGCGGCAATAGATCTTTATTATATAAAATGCCTACTATACTATCAATGGTATCTTCATAAATCGGTATTCTCGAAAATCCCGTCTTATTGATTTTATCCATCAATTCGTGAAAATCAATATCATTTTCAAAGGCCGTTATATCAATGCGTGACCGCATAACTTGGGTAACATTAAGCTGACCAAAATTAACTATGCCTTTCAATATTCCCTGCTCCTCTTCAGTAGTGCTATCTGCAGCCAGCTCTAGTGCATGGTTTAGGTGTTTCATCGAAATCTGAAAATCATCATATTTTATCCGCCTTTCGATGACACCAGAGATACTACTTAAGAGCCAAGCTAAGGGTCTGAAAAACCAATATGATAAACTTATGAGTGGTAAAGTAAGGTAAGCAAATGCTTTACTATTTTGATTAGCATAGATCTTAGGCACCACTTCACCAATAAAAACAATGGCTAAAGTAATTGTAGTAGTAAGCGCCAACACAACTTTACCTTCTACGGTTTTAGAACCCATAAAATCCCACATCACAAAAGTAGACAATGTGACTATGGATATATTTACCAGGTTGTTGAGTATAAGTATGGTAGCAAGCAGGCGCTTAGGATGACCCAACAGATCATTTATTTTATTAGCTCGATGGCCTGATTCAAGGTATTCATCATCTTTAGAAGCTATATTAAAAAATGCTACTTCAGAACCAGATATCAAACCTGATAATATAAGTAGCAAAAACAAAATCAATCCATTTATAGTGTAAAATACTATATCAGAATTAATGATTGCACTAAGCAATAACTGACTAGGGTACGGGTCGTCCAAGGAAGTTTCCAATTTTTATCCTTAATTAAAAAGGTAAATCGTCTTCTTGTTGCGCATCATTTGAAACACCAGATTCACTATATTCTGATTGAGAAGGTGCTTGCTGATAATTGGATGCAGGTCGGCTTGCTGGCGATGATGTGCTTTGACCTGAAGAATCAGAACCATAAGATGATGCATCAGAAGGTTTTCCAAGAAGGGTCATATTTATTCCCCTGATTTTAATAGTGCTTCGGTTTTGACCCTCTTTGTCCGTCCAACTATCTGTGCGCAATTTGCCTTCGATATAAACCTGACTACCTTTTCTTAAATATTGTTCGGCAATTCGCGCCAATCCGTCCCATAGTTCTATTCTATGCCATTCGGTTTGGGTAATCTTTTGTCCGTCTTTTGTATAAGACTCTGATGTGGCAATATTAAAATTGGCTACAGAAGTTCCACTTGGCAAATTCCTGATTTCAGGATCTGCACCTAAATTTCCAATTAATATTACTTTGTTTACGCCTGCCATATTATTTTAAAATTTACACAAAAATATAATGATTTATACTTCAACGCTAATTAATAAAAAATTCTTTTAAAAAACGCACAATTGGAACAGGTTTTGGCAGCGCTTCCAGTTCTTTGTTACTATAAAGCTTCAAGCCCTCTCCCTCTGGCAATACATCCGATGCTTTTAATGGCAAATCATAGACATGAAACTTAATTAAAATATGCTGATGTGTTAGTATATGCTTGTACCAATCTGATTCAAATTTCAAGGTCAAATCATTTACAGGTATTTGCTTACTAAATTGACGAACATCCGGGATTTCTTTTTCACTCGTCAGTTCTATCAATAAAAAATCGTACATGCCTTGCCATATGTCTCCAGCTACCCTCTTTTTGAGAAAAATATCACCGTCACAGTCAAACACAAAATAATGGAAAAATCGATGGCGCTTAGGTGTCTTTCTACTTTTGATTGGTAAGTTAGCTGCAATGCCTTTTCTAAAACCTGCACACTCTAACTGCAATGGACAATGTATGCAATCAGGCGTGCCGGGCTTGCAAATCAAGGCACCTAGTTCCATAAGTGCCTGATTGAACAAATCAGGTGCTAAAGGATCTATGAATTCTTGTAGATGTTTCTGAATAATATTTTGAGCATCCGGGCTTCTCACATCTTGTTCAATGGCCAGGTAGCGAGCCATGACCCTTAGTACATTGCCATCAATGACAGGTACAGCGATCATAAATGCAATAGAGGCGATGGCTGCAGCAGTATATGGGCCTATACCGGGTAATTTTCTGAGTTGTAAATAATCGGCAGGAAAAATGCCATTAAATTCCTGGCTAACCGTCTGCGCACATTTGAGCATATTACGAGCTCGACTGTAATAACCAAGGCCTTGCCACATCCTCAAAACATCTGACTCAGAGGCTTCGGCTAATGAAGTTAGATTTGGATACTTTTCTAGGAATCGATAAAAATACGGGAGACCTTGCGCTACCCTGGTTTGTTGCAAAATTATTTCTGACAACCAAATAACATAAGGATCGCGACTTTCGCGCCATGGTAATTCGCGTTTGTTTTCATTGTACCAAGAGATTAAATAAGAGCTAAAGTTAATATACATGGATATTTTTCTGATTTTATTTTTATATTTGACAGTCGCAGTTAAATTTGCGGTTCAAAATAATTGGTTATTAGATTTTTAGGATAAAAAAAAGTAATAAGGTGACAAAAGCAGACGTAATAGCACAAATCGCAGACCAGACAGGAATCGACAAAGCTGATGTGCAAGAAACTGTGGAGGCATTTTTTAGTGTCATCAAAAATTCCATGGCTGAAGGGGACAATATTTATGTTCGTGGCTTTGGTAGCTTTGTTAACAAAAAGAGAGCCCGCAAAGTTGCAAGGAATATCTCAAAAAATACAGCAATTGTAATTGATGAGCATTTCGTTCCAAGTTTTAAGCCTTCTAAGGTGTTTATTGATAAAATCAAAAACAGTAAAAAGGTAAAAAAAGACGGCAGTGGTAAATAGTCCACTTTCCTGTTTATGAAAATACAGGATAAAACTACACTATGATAAAAACAAGAGTTGTGTTGCTTGTAATTGCAGTACTAATGGTAGTACTGCTTTTTTCATTACCAAGAACGGTGGTGGACAATTCTCCTGGTGCCATGCGTGATCAGCAAGACAATACCATGATGCCTGGTGACCTGGACAGTAATCACGAGACAAGTTTATCAGAAGATCAAAGCAGGGAAATTGAACGCCTTAGAGAATTATTATTTATTAATGCAAATACAGAAAAAAGCTCTATATTTGCGGACTCTTTGGCAATCGCCTTCAAAAGGGCAAATTTCTACGATAGTGCAGCCTATTATTATGGCAAATTATCAGAGATGAATCCCGGAATTGAAAATTGGCTGAAAGCTGCTGATGCTTATTATGATGCATTTGGTTTTGCCATGGAGGCAGGAAAAAGAAATCGACTTTCTGCTGAATCTAGAGCCTATTATCAAAAAGTGATTGATAGCGAAGATGGAAACTTGGATGTGAAAGCCAAAATGGCCATGACTTATGTGAGTTCCGAAAATCCTATGCAGGGTATTACGCTTTTAAGAGAAGTGTTAGCAGAAGATCCGGAAAATGAGGCTGCGATATTCAATTTGGGATTACTTTCCATTACTTCAGGACAGTATGATCGGGCCATCGAACGTTTTGAACAAGCTATTAGGGTTAACCCTAAAAATGTCGAATCGGTTTTTTATCTTGGTTACAGTCATATGGAAGCAGGTAATAAAAAAGAAGCCATTGAACAATTTGAAGTGGCGCTGCAAATGAATCCTGGTTCACAAATGAAAGTTGCCATTGAGAATTATATAGAAGTATTAAAATAATTGTTTCATTTAATCAATAATGCCATGCCTTGTGGTAAGAAAAGAAAAAGACATAAGATAGCTACCCATAAGAGGAAAAAGCGTCTAAGAAAAAACAGACATAAGAAGAAGTAATCTGTAGCCCACAGTTGTAAAAAGCTGTGGGCTTGTGTACTTCTCTGAGAATTAAAATTTTTAATTTACAGGGGTGTTAGTTTAATTTTAACCATATAATGGAAAAGTTTTGAGTAATGAATTATTAATCAACTCAACTCCATATGGTTGTCGTGTAGCCCTATTAAAAGATAAAAGCCTAATTGAGTTTCACAACGAAGAAAATGCAAATAAATTCGTTGTTGGAGACATTTATTTAGGCGTGGTTAAAAAAGTAGTGCCAGGATTAAACGCAGCCTTCATAGACATTGGCTATGAAAAAGATGCGTTTTTGCATTATTTAGACCTGGGACCACAGGTCAGTTCGCTGAATAAATTTACTAAGCTTGTAGCTGCCGGTAAGAATATCCCTTATAATTTGAAGGGATTCAGAACAGAACCCGACATAAACAAACTGGGAAAGATAAGCCAAGTGCTTACCAAAAATCAGCAAATACTGGTACAGGTTGTAAAAGAACCCATATCCACTAAGGGCCCGCGCCTTTCATGTGAGTTGTCTCTGGCCGGACGATACATCGTTCTAGTGCCTTTTTCAAACGCTGTAAGCGTATCAAAAAAAATTACCAGCGCAGATGAGCGCCGACGACTAGTCAGACTCATAACATCCATAAAACCAGAGGGTTTTGGTGTAATAATTCGCACAGTAGCCGAAAGCAAAGATGTCGCTGAACTTGACAGAGATCTGCGGAATCTGGTGAACAACTGGACGGAAGGCATGAAAATCCTGAAAGGCGCCAAACCTCGAGATAAGGTTATTGGTGAAATGAGCCGGGTATCATCCTTACTTCGAGATGTGCTGAATGAGTCTTATGATTCTGTGATTGTAGATGATAAACAAATC
>DAIQNU010000249.1:4598-5595 GCA_036788235.1 Cyclobacteriaceae bacterium | reverse complement strand
TCAAATTGATTTCTTGAGAAAAAATGATCTAATCGGGAAAGGCGATTTTACTTTAAGCCTATGCTTTTCTTCCAATCAAACCTCTAATTTTTAGAAAATATTACTTAAAAAGCTCTAACTGAACCGGCAGCAACTTGAATGATTTGCGATGCAAGGGACAAGAGCCATACAGTTCAATGCCTTTTCGATGGCTTTTGGTCGGATAACCCACATTTTTTTCCCATTCATAATAAGGATACTCCAGCGCAAGCTTTGCCATTAGTTCATCGCGATAGGTCTTGGCCAAAACTGAAGCAGCTGCTATGGAACTATATAATCCATCACCTTTTATGATACAATGATGAAGTACCTTTTGGTAGGGAATAAAGCGATTGCCATCAATTAATAGCAAGTCTGGACGTGTACTTAGCTTATCCAAAGCACGGTGCATGGCCAAAAAAGATGCTTTTAAAATATTAATCTTGTCAATTTCTTCGTGTGAAGCCTCGGCAATGGCGTAGCAAACAGCATCCTGAATGATCTCTTCTTTGAGCGCTAGCAATTTCTTCTTGCTAAGTTGCTTTGAATCGTTTAGCTTTTTATTGTGATAATCCCTTGGTAATATTACTGCCGCAGCAACAACTGGCCCAGCCAAGCATCCTCGGCCCACTTCATCGCAGCCGGCTTCGGTGTATTCATTGCTGTAACAGGACTTCAACATTGGACAAATATGCGATTTTTGAAAAACAACACAAAGATGAATCACGAAGAAAAAAACCCCTGGACGAGATTGTCTACCGCTGAAATATATGAAAACCCCTGGATAAAGGTAGAGGAAGATCAGGTACTAAAACCCAATGGCGAACCTGGTATTTATGGCCGTGTTCATTTCAAAAACAAAGCCATCGGTATAGTGGCCATTGATGAGGTATTGAATACCTGGCTCGTAGGTCAGTATCGCTATACGCTTGAAGAATACTGCTGGGAAATTCCTACAGGCGGGGGGCCGTTGAATGAA
>DAIQNU010000249.1:0-4588 GCA_036788235.1 Cyclobacteriaceae bacterium | reverse complement strand
CAGAAGCTGGGAAAATATATTGCGCATTCATACAAGCAATTCGGTTACTGATGAAGAAGGTTTTGTATTTCTGGCAAAAGACCTTAGCTATGGTGACACCGAGTTTGATGACACCGAAGATCTGTTGATAAAAAAGATGCCCTTGAAAGAAGCACTGGATATGGTAATGAAAAATGAAATAACCGATTCACTTAGTATAGCCGGACTCTTAAAAGTAGCCAGATTATTGGAAATTTAATATAGCGCAGCTATGGAATAAAGTGGCGCTTTCATTCCATATCGTTGGTTAGCTTAAATTGATGGGCATCTTTTTCAATTGCAGTTTTACGCGCTTCTGATTGGGCAATAATGCCGGCAATCATAAGCTGAAGTGCATGGTAAATCATTAGTGGCAGCAAGACTATACCCACAATATCGCTGTTGGGGAAAAGTACTTTAGACATAACCGTGCCATGTACCAGCGATTTTTTCGAACCACAAAACAGAGCGGTGATTCGATCTTCGCGTCCAAAGTTCAGCTTTTTACTCAGCAGGTATATCATGGCCAAGGCTAAAAAAAACAATGATGCCATCGACAAACCCAATAAGCCAATGGTCGGCAATCCAAAACCTGAGAACATCTCTCTCGCAAATGATTCACAAAATGAAGTATACACTATGATCAGTATGATGCTTTGATCAAAAGTTTTGAGTTGGCCTTTAAATCGCAATGCCAAATCGCCAAATCTTGAATGTAATGCAAGACCCAGGCTGACAGGTAGCAATACTTGCAAGGTCAGCTTGCCTATAACCGGCCAAAGATCATAAGAACCTGTTTGAGCTGTAAGAAACAGCCCCATCCATAATGGAGTGATGAAAACACCCAATAGACTAGAGATACTCGCATTGAATATGGCACCAGGTATATTACCTCCGGCTATAGATACCATAACCACTGATGAGGAAACTGTAGAGGGTAAAGTCGCCAGGTAAAATACGCCCAACCAAAGCACCGATTCGCTGTAAGCAGGAAAAAGCTTCCAAAACAGCAACATAAAAACAGGAAAAAAAACGAAAGTGGTGAGCTGAATGGTAAGGTGCAAACGCCAATTGCCAAGACCTATTTTTAAACTATCTAAACTCAGCCTCAAACCATAAAAAAAGAAAATAACTGACACACCATAATCCGCAATAGTGTGTAGTGAAAAAATGCCTTCCTGAATACCGGGTTCCGGCCATGCCCATGCAAGCAAAATACAAGATATAAGGGCAATCAAAAACCCGTCTAATCCGAATCGTGCCAGTTGCTTTCTGCCTTTTTGAATCAAAGATTGTCCGTGCGGGTCAGGTTTTTTTGTATTGCTTTGCATAAAAATCAATCTGCAACAAATAAAAGCAATTTAGACGAATTGAAAAATGTAAGTATTTTAATGAGCAACGCTAAAGTGCCAAAATAAATGCCTACTGCCCTGTTTCATGTCCTCAGGAAACATCTTTCCATTACCTTGAATTTCTTCATTTTAAAAATCTACTAGCACCTTCCACGATTTAATATGCTCTTTAAAGTGCCGAGGTGCGAGGTTTCTAACATGCTGAGCGGGATGGTTCGTGAAGACACGAACCATGGCGATATTATCGATAAAGCGCAATGAAACAAGAAGTTAAGTTTATATCCACCCTGTTTCTTGTTCTCAAGAATTAGCTTTCCATTGCCCAAAGCCCTGATTAATACCTTTTCGAAATATCAACAAATATGGATTTTGGTAACATAAAAGCAAGTGAGCTAGATGTTTCGTGATGTCAGGAACCATTGCGAAGGGGAGAAGAAAAATTGTGATTTATGGAAACCTCAATAAACCCTAACAATAATTAACAATAATCAAACATAAGTCTAATGAAAAAAGAACAAAACTTTTAAATAAAGTGTCTATTTTTGAATCATTAAATAAATCTACAATGAAAATTACCGCAAATACATTTTTCACACTCTGGCACAGAAATCACATTTCGTGTGATTATCCTGTGAAAGAGTATTATTTGTCCGGTAAATGAATAAAATGCAACGAATCAATAGATTGATATTCAAAACCCGGACTTAGCAGTTCGGGTTTTTTTATTTATAAACAAAAGGGAAATGGCAACTAAAGAGCAAATAACACTAAGTACTCTAGAGGCTCAATTAAAGGAGCTTCAGCTTGTATACGGCAAAAAATGTTGCAGCAATTTTGCCATTCGAAAGAATGGAATAGACGAGTACATCGAAACCGATGAACAGGGTGCCATTGCATTTGCTCGAGAAATTTTGAGAAGTGTAAGAAATAAAGAAAATGGTTACGCTGAAATCAGAGACAAAGTGTTTGCAAATCAAACAGACATTAAGCCTCTTTACATCAAGTTTACAGATCAGCCAGCAAATGCCTTGATAAATTCATTAGAAGTAGAACAATTGCATTTAGCGATTGCCGAAAAAAATGATCTCCTTATAAACATAGGTTATATCGCTTCTTTAAGCATAATCGTAAGTGGATTTATCTATGGTGTGTATACTTTCTTCTCTCAGATTTTCTAAAATAAGCCCTTTAAGGTGTTAGCTACCTTTAAGGGCTTATTGAATTAAAATTAAAAGTCTGGAACAAATTGATATAGTGTTCGGCACTAATGAATTAGGAAAAATTAAATTTAATAGGTGAAAATGTTAATTCACATGTATTCTGGCAATAAAGTCACCCCTGAAAAAACCGTATGGATATTCTAAAAAAATTGTCAATAAAAATCAAGCCATATCCTGAGGCTAAATTATAAATACAGATTTCACCAGCTCATCACCAAATTCATTTTTTATAATATCAAGTATTTGCTCGCGCTTCATGTTAAGATCTTGACGTAAAGGTGCCGAGTCTATTTTCACAAAAAGCTTTTTATCTTTTACAAAAACCTTTTCGGTACGATCAGCTATGTGCTTACCCATGAGCCGCTCCCAATCGGTCGACAATCTTTTTTCATCAAAGCGGGTTTTGAGCCTGAATTGCGACAACATTTCCTGTATTGCCTCACCTAAAGTAGACGTGTCTGCACTTCGTTTTGCGCCTATGGGCAATTTTCCTTTTTTGGCTTGGCTTTTCATAGCTCTTGGCATTTGAGTTCTTCGCCAAATTTACTTGATTATGGTCATCTCTTCTAATAAATATCCGGCTCCGGCATATTTATCTATTATAAACAGTATATACCTTGTATCTACCGCTATGTTACGACAAATTGCCGGATCATAATGGTAGTCACTCATGGTGCTTTCCCAACTTCTGTCAAAATTTATTCCGATCAAATGACCATCTGCATTGAGAACCGGACTGCCAGAGTTGCCTCCTGTAGTATGATTGGATGCGATAAAGCAAACAGGCAAATCCCCATCGCTAGTCATGTATCGACCATACTCTTTTGTGTCATATAACTCAATGATTTTCTCTGGTAAATCAAAGTCTTTGTCATCGGCAACATATTTTTCCATAATGCCATCAATGGTGGTGTAGTAGCGATAAGAAACCGCGTCTAAAGGCTGGTATCCATCTACAATTCCATAGGATATACGCAAAGTGCTGTTGGCATCCGGATAAAAGGATTTGCGCTTATGCATTTCTCTTAGACCCGTCACATACTTTCGGTAGAGCTTTTCGAGTTCCAGATTGGTCTCCTTTATACCAGGCGCTACGCTGTGCTCATACATCAATTCAAATTCTTTATACATCGAATAGACCTCATCATTCAATAATATGCTCAGGTTTTCTTCACTAGGATCCTCTACTATTTTAAGAATTTCTGCTTCGTTTGTGAGTATGGATGCATCAAAAAGTTCGGTAAATTCTTTGGCCGGGGTTCTGATTTCAGTGGTTTGAAAGTCTTCATGGATATTTTTCTGATAGGCTGTAAGCAGGGCTTCAAAAACTTTTTTGTCCGTCGGAGCATGGTAATCTTTAAAAAACTTTTCTGAGTAATTTTTCAGCGCCTGTAAAACCCGGTCACGTTGCGGGCCGGATTCCGGTATTGCTTCCAGCTTGGTCAATTGATTGGCCAATTGCATTATTTCTATCCCCAATATAGCTTCCATTCGGTAGTTCTGCACCTGCGTTAAGCCTTCACGCTGATCATAGATGGCATGAAAGTCCTGCATTAAACTTCCATATTCCTTTTTTCGCTTACCTTTTGAAGCCCATTTGGCAAATTGCGCTTCTTCATCGTACTTGCTTTGCAAGGCGCCAAACTTGGTAAGCCCCCAGCTTTCACCAATCCACTTTTTGTAATAATTGGCTATCCGCGCGTATTTCGAAGTATATTGAATCTTTATTTCGCTATTTTCCTGCATGGCCATATCCAGTATTTCCAGTCGCACTTTTCGCAAGGCGATTCGATGGGGATCTACATTTTCCAGTAAATCTTCTAAAGCTCGTGCATGTAAATATTGCTCGGTACTGCCGGGATACCCGAAAACCATGGTAAAATCTCCCTGTGCAATGCCCTTGAGTGAAATTGGAAAATGATGACGCGGCTTGAAAGGTATATTATTTTCAGCAAAAGGAGCGGGTTTGCCATCTGGGTTAGTGTAAATGCGGTAAAT
>DAIQNU010000248.1:0-5625 GCA_036788235.1 Cyclobacteriaceae bacterium | reverse complement strand
GCGTTTATATCTGATGCCATTGCCTCTGAAATGGCCTTCACATAAAACTCCATAGCTTTTTCAGGAAGTTTGTTAATTCTGTAATAATCTCCCTTCAAAGTCAAATTGTAAGGCGTTTCTTTAATGGAGATTGATTTATCAAGCCACTCAGCGACTTCTTTTAAATTTACTTTTTTCTTTAGGCATTTTTCGGCACTATTTGCCAATGTGTGCCAATCGTCTGGACTAGCTTTTTTTACGGCTTCGCGGGCTTTCTCAGTTACTTTGTCTGATCTATTCGCAGCAAAAGTACTGCTATTTGCAAATGCTATGACAAAAAATGTAAGGGCAAGAATGATTGATTTAGTACGTGCTTTCATGACTATTTTTTTTATGGTTATAAGGATTTATTAATTTATGAACCATAAAAAAGCACAAGGTATGCCACAATAATTATATAGCTGATTTGCAGGTATTTGTGATTTATTTAGTATTTGTTTTAGATTAAAACTGTACGAAAACAATACAGTGCTTGCTATATAAACGAACACCTAAGCTTAAGAAATAAAACAATTACAAAGGAATGTATTTATACTTTATGTTTTGCCGATAGTAAGTCTCCAGGGCGCTAGAAAACTTAAACTCTTCCCAGATTTTTAAAGGAACCTCTTTGTGCAAAACAACTCGGTCGTGCATTTCGATAAGTAAAAATCCAGTTTCATTGTCACAGCTATGAAAGGAAGCTTTACGAATTCCTCTAACGGCCAATGCTTCAAAAGATTCCTCATGTTGAAATTTACTATTTTTTATAATATCTACAGCTTTGTCTGCCATTGTAAAGCGTGTAGGCATTTCTTCACAGTTAAACTTTTGTTCATTTTTCTGCGCAATTGAGTAAAATCCATTTAGGATAAACATGAAAAAAAATAAATACTTCATGATTACTAGTAGGTGAAATTTATTTTGGCAATATCATCAATTATCGAGCAAGAAACCAATACTTAAAGATGAAGAGCCTAATTTGATATTCAAAAGAGCATCAGATGCAAGGCAATGCATCGCTGATTATTTATACAACAAAGTTGAATGATGTGCTTATTGCCTAATCTAACAACCCGCATTATTTATTATCAATATGTTCGCTGGTATTAAATGCACCTAAGAAATAGAGTAGGTATATACCACTAATCTGTAATGGAAAGGGCTCCTAACGGGTGGCTTCTTTAAAAAAAATAGCCCTTGAAAAGCTTAAGCTCAACAAGGGCTATTTTACTTATCAATTTTAAAAGGTTATTCGTTCAATGCGAGCATTGTGCTATGAAATTGACTGTTTAAAGAGTTGTATCCACTTTCATTACTACTTTTAGCATCGATTTTAAATGTGATTAAAAATACAATCATACAAAGTAGTAAAACAACGATTTTGAGTGATAAGTTGTGAAAATTTAATGGTCCGTTTGTCATAATACACCTATTTTATTAATAAAACATTTTAGCCTAAGTATAAACGCGACAGAACATCGCGTATTACATTACTTTAAAGGAAATATCCTTGATTGATATGCTAGAGGGTTTTTTTAAACCTATAACCCATTGATGCAACTGAATGAATATGAGAAATGTTTATTCTGCTTAAACTCTCACATAATGCTCCTTACATTGATCTGAAGATGATTAGCTGTAACCATAAGCCGAAATCCTCTTAGAAAATATTGAAGGCTATAATTTGCCGATTAACGAAATTATAGGCCAATTACTTAATAATGGCCATTTGTATATTTCACGACATCAGATGATGTTCAATACCTGCTCTTTTATTTTTTCCAGCTCATCTTTCATTCCTACTACCAACCTTTGTATTTGTGCATGATATGCCTTAGAGCCCATGGTATTAACTTCCCGCCCAATTTCCTGAGCAATAAAATTCAATTTTTTACCATTTGATTCTTCCAAATTAATGGTTTCGATAAAATAATCCAGATTGCTTTTTAGCCTAACCTGCTCTTCACTTATATCTAATTTTTCTATGTAATAAATAAGCTCCTGTTCCAACCGGTTTGGATCTGCATCGGCTTTGTTAGAGAGCTCTTCGATGGCCAAGGTCAGGCGTGTCCGGATATTCTCTTTCCGTTGAGGTTCTATAAGGGCTACTTCATCGGCATATTTCTGAATATTGCCGGCATATTCTTTCAACTTAATATCCAGAAGATTGCCCTCTTGCTTTCTGTATGCATTACATTTTTGTATAGCTTCCAAAAGTATTGGCTTTATCAATTTCCAATCTTCCTCAGCAACATCGCTTGGCTGAGTTGTGGAAATGACATCTGGAAAATTAAGCGCAATTTTAAATAATTCAGCTTTGTTGGCGCTTGCCGAGTCTGCCAAATTTTGAAGCATGTCAAAATATTGCTTAAACAACACCTCGTTCACATGCACTGTGCTGCCAGGACTACCAAGTCTTGCCAACTCAACAATTAAGTTAATTTTACCTCTTTCAAGATTTTCGCTGAGCAAAGTCCTAATTTCCTGCTCTTTGTCTGATAAACTTTTTGGCAACCTAAAAGAGGCATCCAGAAATTTTGAGTTTAATGTTTTTATTTCTACTGCTATGGCCACCTGTTCATTTTCAAAACGGGCAGCACCATAGCCAGTCATCGATTTGCTCATATTATTTGTGGGTCAATTGTCTTTTGTAAATTTGAATGGTATTTTCTAATCCAAGATATAGCGCATCGCAAATCAATGCATGACCTATAGAAACTTCGTCAAGGAAAGGCAAGCTTTGGTATAAGTATTGTAAATTATGCAGATCAAGATCGTGTCCGGCATTCACGCCTAACCCCATTGCATGAGCGGCATTTGCAGCCGCAATGTAGGGAGCCACTGCCTTTTCTTTATTGCTGAAATACTCTGCTGCATAAGGTTCAGTATAAAGCTCTATGCGATCGGCACCTACCAATGCGGCAGCTTCAACCATAGAAACATCAGGATCCACAAAAATAGATATGCGAGCGCCACTAGGCTTTAATCTTTCAATTACATCGATTAGTAGCTCGCGATTTTTCAGTGTGTTCCATCCTGCATTGCTTGTAATAGCATCTGGTGCATCGGGAACCAACGTAGCTTGAGCTGGTTTTACGGCATTTACTAGATCAATGTAGCGATCATCGGGATAGCCTTCAATGTTGAATTCTGTAGTTACAATGTCTGCCAGCTCAATAACATCTTGTCTGCGAATGTGTCTTTCATCGGGTCTTGGATGAACTGTGATGCCCTCTGCACCAAATCGCTCGCAATCTCGAGCCACCTGTACAACATCTGGATTATTAGCACCCCGTGCATTTCTTATGGTGGCTATCTTATTGATATTTACACTTAATTTAGTCATCGAGGGATATTTTTTACTAACTTTGCGGCAAGTTAATCAATAAAGAAATGAGTTTAAAACAAACCATAGACAGCGATATAAAGAAAGCAATGCTAGCCAAAGACAAAGACAGTCTTAGAGCATTGAGGGCTGTAAAGTCACAAATTTTGCTGGCAGAAACTGAAAAAGGAAGCACGGAAGAATTGACCGAAGAAACAGAGCTCAAGCTTTTGCAAAAAGCTGTAAAGCAAAGAAACGATAGCATAAGCATATACAAAGAGCAAGGCCGGGAAGATCTGGCTGAAGTTGAGCAGCTCGAAGTAGATGTTATCAGTAAATATTTGCCAGCACAACTTAGTGCGGAAGCTCTTGAAATTGAGATAGAAGCTATCATTAAGCAAACCGGCGCTACAGGCCCCCAAGATATGGGTAAAGTAATGGGCGTGGCATCGAAGGCACTTGCCGGCAAAGCCGATGGTAAAGCCATAGCCGACACCGTAAAGTCTATTCTGAACCGCTAAATTAATTCATTGAATACCCTCGATATCCTGGTTATAGCACTATTGGTAATTGGTGCAGCCAATGGCTTTAGAACGGGATTGGTTCTGGAGCTTACAGGTATCATTGGGCTCATTCTAGCGGTAACACTAGCTTTGAAATGGATTGATCATTCGATGGATTTTATTGTAAGTCTGTACAGCGGATTTGGCCAATTGCTTCCAATCATAGCTTTTGTTTGCGTATTTGTAATTGTGCTATTTATAGCTGGTTTTGCCGGAAGATTAGTAAAAAAGGCCATTTCAATTACACCTTTAAGCATAATTGACAGCATATCCGGAGCAGTATTAGGTGCTTTAAAAATCGCCCTGGTTATAAGTGTCTTTTTATGGATTTTAGCATTTTTAAAAATCGGATTGCCTGATTCGTGGTTAGAAGGTTCAAAACTACATTCATTTTTATTGCCTGTAGCTCCAGCAGTAGGCCGGGTTGTTGCTTCCATTTTTCCTGATATCAACCAGGCTCTGCAATACGTACAAGAGTGGATAGAATTCTCACGGCCTTGATTTTACTCATTGACAATTTTGATTCATTTACTTATAACCTGGTTGATTACTTTACTCAATTGGGCATCAAAGTACATGTTGCACAAAACAATGTCCCCCTCAATGATATTACCAATGAAACGTACAAAGCTGTTGTATTATCGCCGGGTCCGGAAACACCACTGAAAGCCGGAAATTTAATGGCTATAATTGACCACTACGTTGATAAGTTGCCTATTCTTGGCATTTGCCTGGGTCATCAGGCTTTGGCAGCATACTTTGGAGCAGAAATCATCAAAGCCATAAAACCCATGCATGGCAAAATTTCAAAAATAAATTGTAAAAATATTGGTATATTTAAAGAATTACCAAAAATAATAGAAGTTGTAAGGTATCATTCATTGGTTTGCAGCAATATGCCTAATTGCTTGGAAGTTATCGCAGAAACAGATGAAAAAGAAATAATGGCTTTTCGCCATATTCTATTACCAATCGAGGGTTTGCAATTTCATCCAGAGGCACTTTTAACAGAACATGGCTTACAAATGTTGTATAATTGGATGATTTGTCATAAAATGCAGAATGGATAATTGCCAGTAATTAACGTATTTTGCATTTTGGCGCGATTATTATATATTTAAGTATGAACTATTCGATTAAAAAAGAGGCGGGATTTGATTATATAGAAGAGGGCAGCGGCGATGTAATTGTTCTCCTGCATGGCCTTTTTGGAGCGCTTAGTAATTTCGAACATGTAATTAGCCAGTTTAAAGACCGGTACAGAGTGGTTATTCCTTTACTGCCTATTTATACCATTTCTTTAAAAAAGGCCAATCTGGAAGGTCTTACTTTGTATTTCGAAGAGTTTCTGGCCATGAAAGGCATATCGAGATTTTCAATTATTGGCAATTCACTTGGTGGGCACCTGGCTTTGGTCTACAGCCTAAAACATCCTGAAAAAGTAGAAAACCTCATATTAACTGCCAGTTCTGGATTATTCGAAAACTCTATGGGGAGTTCTTTTCCTAAAAGAGGTA
Organism: Cyclobacteriaceae bacterium; assembly: GCA_036788235.1. Taxonomy (GTDB): domain Bacteria; phylum Bacteroidota; class Bacteroidia; order Cytophagales; family Cyclobacteriaceae; genus JAFIEV01. The sequence continues at coordinate 199 of DAIQNU010000248.1, read as the reverse complement.
GCTACGAATTTGTAAAAAATCGTGTTGAATATACATTTTATGATCCGGATGTTGCCAAGGAAGACTATATTCAAAATGTTTTTGAAATCACTAGCAGCATACCAAAATGCCTGAGAATAGTTTCTTTTGCCAAATCGGCTCAAAGACAAAATCTTGCAGAACAACTGCCCAATTTAATGACCCGCGTGCTTTTAGTTTG